>JAZFSN010000167.1:0-2922 GCA_036446195.1 Thermodesulfovibrionia bacterium
GATCTCTTATGAATTGCTCAGCAGGAAGATTTCAAAAGATAAATTACTTGCCCGACAGACCGTTGAGATTAAGTATTACAATTTAGATTCCATGATAGAAAAAACCCTGATTGACACGCAGGTATGGGAATATGACAAAGGGGGAAAAACCTGGCGTCTGCAGGGCGGCCTGCCTGATTTTAAATAAGTGCGGGACACTTCCGCACTCTTTAAAGTCCGACCAGGGGTATCATGCCTGCTTTCACGGGTGTTTATATAAAGTCAATAAGACTCTTACCTTAAATGCCGTCCCTGTATAGCCTGACTATTGTCCTTTCATCTATGATATATGCCTTCAATATAAAGGCCATGGGAAACTTAGGCCTGATAGTCCGAAGAAACTTTCTTGCCGAGACATAGTCCTGAAATCTCCCGAGCCTTACAGCATAATATTCCCCGATTTTTTCTATCCTGAGATAGCCGAGCTTTTCTTCATCTAAATCCTGCATGAGTACTCTTAATTCTCTCTGGGCAGAGATGATTTTGTTAAAGCTGCCTGTCTGAATTGTATAAATTAACGGCGACGCGAAAGAAGTTAAATATGAAAAAAGAAAAAATAAAGATACTGCCAGACATGTTATTAATATTAATCTGGATTTATCATTTCGCAAACTAATGTTTCCCTTATGGTTAATGATTCGTTAAAGTCTATTCTATCTATTCTATTATTAAAAAACCTGAATAACACTGTCAATATCGGGATTACAATTTCAGGTAACCATTCAGTGAAAAGTGGAATTATATATCTCTAAAGAATGATTCCCGGCAAATTTTTCTTTAATAGCCAGTTGAAACCGGGTCTGGTATAATCAGGTAAGCGCTAAAAATCAACATGGACAGACTGACAATTATATTATTGGTTATATTATTTGCGGTATTCCCTGTTTTTGCAGGTGATAAGAGCCGCCAAAAAGGCGTGCCGTACTTTACCAACAAAGATCTGGAGAGGTACAAAGATCCCTCTGACAATAAATCGCCTGTTGTCTCTGATTCAGCAGACAATATCTCTACTTTCAAAGACGACTCTCATGATGTAAATGAAGAGAAAAAGGAACTCAAGCGGTATGAGATACCATACAGGGCATACGAAGGAACAGCAAGAAGGATAATTATACCTGTAAAGTTTAATGGTCAGGTTACAGCGCCCATGCTGCTGGACACAGGCGCGCCCGGCATGCATATATCTGTAAGTCTGGCTGAGAAACTTAATATTCTTAATAAGGATGACAGCAACCTGTGGATTGCAGTGGCAGGCATAGGCGGATCGGTCCCTGCGATTTTTACCATAATTGACACTGTAGAGGTAGGCGAAGCCTCAGACAGTTTCATCCCGACAACTATATCCCCATCGATTTCACGTGATTTTGAGGGCCTCATAGGGATGGACTTTCTGGCAAATTATTCTATCCATCTGGATACCAGAAAAAAGATAGTAATATTTGAGGAGCTTCCGCTAAATCCAAATATGCCTGCCGGACACGATGAGATATGGTGGAGGTTGACATTCCATAATTTCGCATCAATGAAGTCAACATGGAGCAAATACAGAGAATCTCTCTATAATAAGGAGGGTAACTCAAAAAGGCTCAGGCAGAAGAGAAAGTTTGCTGACAAGCAATACAGAGACGCGCAGAATTTATATAACAGACTTCTGGGTTATGCCGGCACTCACGCTGTTCCTCAGGAATGGCGACAGTAGGCAACATCAGGAAATTACAGGATATATTCAAGACAACTTTTTTGTAAAATATATTTTCCCATGGCGGAAAAACTAAGATGATTAGATTGACTCTCTACTCGAAAAAAAACTGCTGGCTGTGCGATATGGCTGAAGAAATGATAAACGGAATCATAGAAAAATACGATATTAAAATTACGAAGGTTGCGATTGACTCTGATGAAGAGCTTTATGAAATGTACAGGTATGATATACCTGTGGTTGAATTCAGTGACGGCTCAACCCTTCACGGCCGAATCAGAAAAACAGATCTTATAAGAAAACTTGAGGAGAATAAAGGATAATCGGAAATTCGGCATCCAATTTAAGGGGAGACAGGATTTGTTCCCGGAAATCTTGCGATGGACAGTAAGGCGGGTATCAGGTTTACTATAATTGCTGGATATAAAAATCCAAAATTCAAGGGTTGATTGTAAAATTCCGGAGGATTTATAACCGATTAATTTGAATTAAAATTATGATAATTGACCAGAAGCTGAACTTCAAAAGGTTATCCTTGAGGTAAGCGCTACTAAAACTTACTTGCCTTGTTATTGTTGCAATCAAGATTTCCGTCATATGAATATCAGGGAGAGAGTAATTTTTATGCCTGCGACTCAGATACAATCTCTGCTTTATGCACTAACTTTCTTACGTTTATAAAAAGCTGTTTTCTGTTAATGAGCGTGGAATCATACCGGATATTCATTGTGTCCTCTGTTAAATTAACAGAGGCATTGAGGATTCCTTCTATGTCACGGAGAGTATTTTCCATTTCCATGGCGCAGGAAGTGCAGGTAATCCCTTCTACCTTAAGTTTCATCTCTTTTATATCATTCCCCATAGCTGTTTTTTTACTATCATGTACAAGCAGTTACCAGGCAGAACGAAAGGACCTTATGTCTCAATAATTTTTTCAGCTGCCCTTGTACGTCATTCCCCGACTCGCCTGTCCTCGACTTGATCGGGGAATCGGGGAATCCAGAAAACACTGGATTGTCCGGTTAATCCCCCGGTCAAGCCGGAGGAGGACAATGACAAACAGCTTAAGACTTCTGTCGTTATATATGGAAAGAAATAAGGATTCTTTTTAGCATGTCAGGTGCAGGCCGGCAACCGTTGGTTTGTCAGATGAAGTCTTGTTATAGAGCTTTACAGCTTTTTGG
>JAZFSN010000168.1:0-3358 GCA_036446195.1 Thermodesulfovibrionia bacterium
TACGCTTGGTGAGTCTATGTGAGGCATGCAGAGCCAATCAATAGAGCCGTCAAGACCGACAAGCGCTATTGTATTGAGGTTTCCGATAATCCCGTAATCACTTATTTTTTTGTACATTCAGGTTATAACCGTAACGGTTAACAGGTAACTCGTTACAGGTATTTCTTTAAGGTTCCTTTCCCGATTTTAGTGCTAAAAAGGATTCGGGCATGCAAGTAAAAAAATCAAAAATTAAAAATAAAAATTTTGGATAAAAGACAATTTAATTTTTTTAAGTTGATCCTGCAATGTTTATTACTCGCATGTTCTGCCTTTCAGATGGAAAAAGAACTTGAGCGCTTTTTTTATCCTGTCGGAAAAAATTTTCCCTGAAAAGAACGTTCCGACAACCTTCTTGTTTATCTCACCGAGTGTGGGATAAGGGTGAACAGCACCTGCCAGTTTTGAAAGCTTGACCCGCCCGTTCATGACAGCTACCCATTCATTGACCAGCTCCCCTGCCTGCGGTCCGAGAATCTGCACGCCTATAGGCTTTTCCTTACTGTCAAGGAGCATTTTTATCTTTCCAATCTCTTCTCCCTCGGCAAGGCTCCTGTCGTTTGCCTTAAATTCTTCAGTCCAGACTGAATATTCTATTCCGGCCGCCTGTGCACTCTTTTCATTCATCCCGATGCTTGCAAGCTCAGGGTCAGTATAAGTACACCATGGGAGATATGTGTAATCTGTTTTCCTTGGCAGGCGGAGCACGGCGTTGCTGAGCGCAATACCTCCTTCATAACCGGCTGCATGGGTGAACTGATAGGTGCCAGTTACATCTCCTGCTGCAAAGATATGCGCATGTTTTGTCCTCAGCCTGCTGTCAACTTTGATGCCTTTTTTATCAAAATCCAGTGAAATTTTTTCAAGTCCGAGTCCTTCGAGGTTTGCCTGCCTGCCAAGCGCAACCAGTATCTTCTCAGCCTTAAGGCTTATTGTTTTGCCTTCGCTGTTTTTGATATTGACCTCTTTCTCTTTGCCAAGATCTCTTGTGTTGAGGATAGAGGAGTTCAGATGGAATGTCACGCCTTCAGAAATCATCACATTCATCAACTGGTCAGCCATGTCCCTGTCCTCTTTACTCAGAATCTGATTACTGCGCTGTACTACAGTGACCTTTGTCCCCAGCCTGCTGAATGACTGTGCCATCTCAATTGCAATGGGGCCTGCTCCTATGGTAATCATGGACTTGGGAAGACTGTCCAGAAAAAATATCTCTTTGTTTGTGATATACGGAGTCTTGTCAATGCCCTCTATCCGGGGGACAGCCGGAGACGAACCCGTTGAGATAATCCATTTATTAGCTGAATAGGTCTTTCCGCCTATTTGTACAGCGTGCTCATCTATAAAACCCGCGTCTCCGAATTCAACCTTTACCCCGAGCTTGCAGAACCTTTCCTCTGAATCATGTTTCTGAATAGTACTGATAACCGACTGAATCCTCCTTGCAACGTCTTTATAATTCACGGGTTTAAGCTCAACACCGGGCAAGCCGTATTTTTCAGAATTTTTCATCATATGGTAAACATGGGCAGTCCTTATAAGTGTTTTGCTCGGTACGCATCCGTAGTGCAGGCAGTCTCCGCCCAAAGCCTTTTCTTTTTCAATGAGAAGGGTTTTGGCGCCGAACTGGCTCGCCCCGGCTGCAACTGTCAGGCCTGCTGCCCCGCCACCAAGGATTCCTATGTCAAAATCATAATCCGGCATGATAATCTCCTTTAATTATCAAGATATGTGTCTAATTGTATTAGAAAGATGATACAAGAATTCAAGTAGTAATAAATTTCAAAATTATCATTGTCCGCCCCGGTCGAATAGATTCGCCGGGGAGAACGGATCCATCTGAGGTTGGACAAAGTTAGCATTTAAAAATAACTTAAGACATTGTGCTTATCTGTTTAAGTTTAACGATTGCTAATTCTTAGCTATATGATATGTATCATATAAAAATATGTAATTTTGTCAATAGATTTAGATGGTTAATAGTCTGGTTGCCTTTTAAAGATATAAAACATGGTAAACTTACAATACGATATTCAAGGGGGTGGCCTTCAATAAAAGTATCTGTTGTTATGCCGGTCCTGAATGAGGCAAAAACCATTCGCACTACTTTGAGCCTGCTCCATATATCAAATAACGAGGAGCTGATAGTAGTTGACGGCGGAAGTACTGATGATACCATTACTATTGCCCGTGAATTTACGGAGAAGGTCTTTACAGCAGAGACCGGCAGGGCTAACGTGATGAATTTTGGCGCAGGAAAAGCAGAAGGGGATATACTGCTTTTCCTCCATGCTGACTGCGTGTTGCCTGATGAGGGTTTCAGTATAATACGGGAAGTAATGAAGGATGATAAGGTGTCTGCAGGGGCATTCGACCTTAGCATTGCTGACCCAAGTCCGCGTTTCCGGCTCATTGAGTTTGGGGCTAATCTGAGGTCCCGTGTAACCTCCATTCCCTATGGTGACCAGGGTATATTCATGAGAAAAAAGGTCTTTAACCGTATAGGAGGTTATGCCGACATACCCCTTATGGAAGATATAGAGATATCAAAAAGGCTTAAAAAGACTGGTAAAATAGTCTTTGTACGTCCTCCCGTCAAGGCGTCGCCCCGGCGGTGGCTGGAGGAAGGTGCGCTCTACACTACACTAAGGGACTGGATGAATGCACTTGCCTACCTGTTTTTCAGGGCATCTCCTGAAAAACTGAAAAAATTCTATAAGGATGTCAGATGAAAAACAGGAATGCCCTGATAATAATCGCAAAGACTCCGCGTGGTGATTCCGTGAAAACACGCCTGAACGGTTTCATGACAGAAGAAAAAAGAATCAAACTCTACGAGTATCTTCTTCAAACCACAATAAAGAAACTCAGTGCAGTCAGATGGGTAGATACATGGATTGCATATCCACCCCTGAATGATGATGATTATTTTTCACAATTCAGAACCGGTCTGCTCCCTCTGCCTGAAGGAGACCTTGGTGAGAGGATGTATCATGCCTTCAGCATGGTTTTTGATAAAGGCTATCAAAAGGCCGCGCTTGTGGGTGTTGATATACCGGAACTTTCAGAATCAGTAATCTTACATGCATTTGAACTATTATCGAAAAGTGATATAGCATTCGGCCCTGCGAGAGACGGCGGCTACTATCTGGTCGGTATGAATACCCTGATAAATGAAATTTTTGAGCTTATCCAGTGGTCAACAGCCCAGACCTTAAAGCAGAGTATAGAGAGGGCTCAAAAGTTTGGATATTCTGTTGCCTTTACAGAAACACTTTCTGATATTGATACAGCTGAAGACGTAAAAAGGGCAGGGTTT
>JAZFSN010000169.1:0-3358 GCA_036446195.1 Thermodesulfovibrionia bacterium
AATATTTTTTCTTACCAATCTGTACAAGCGGAATGCCGATATTCTTTATCCCCCTGCAGTCCTTTGCATTATATATACCTTCATCGCCGTATATCTCTTTTAGTGCTATTGCAATATCCCCTTTTTTAAGTCCAGATTCAGGATAAGCACCGCCAATTCCCAGATTAATTATGCAACTTATTGGAAAATGCTCAATAATGCCTGTTGCTGAATGTGCGGCATTTACCTTTCCAATCCCTGTATTCAGCAAGAGAAGGTCCAGGCCTGAGTATTTCCCTCTGTAAACGGTTTTACCTGCTATCTTTGTTGTTCTGACGTTTGTCATGCTGGCCAGGATTCTGTCTGACTCAAAAGACAACGACGCCAAAAGAGCAAGAAATTTCATAATTTAATAACCTCTGCACCCTTTAAAGGACATTCCCTGCATTTTGGTTTTGTTTTACAGTAATCCTTGCCTAATTTCACCAACAGTGCATGGTATTCATTAAACAGCCTGGTATCCTGTGGAAGGTTTTCATGAAATAGCGCCTGAAATTCATGATATGTTATCTTATCTGAAACAAGTTTATGTCTCTGCATAATCCTTTTTGTATAAGTGTCAATTACAAAAACAGGTTTCTCAAGTGCATAAAGCAATATTGAATCTGCTGTTTCAGGGCCGATACCGTTGACACTAAGAAGTCTGTCCCTTAATAACTGCGTGTCCTCTGTCCTCATTTTTTTTACGCTTCCCCTGTAATTACTTACAAGAAAATTCATGAATTCCTTGAGCCTTTTAGCCTTGATATTGAAATATCCTGCAGGTTTAATCAATGAGGCAAGCTGTTTGTTCTGCATTTTATGCAAGGTGTTTATTCTAAAAACTCTGTTTCTCTTTAAATTATTTATGGCCTTCTCCACATTCCCCCAGCTGGTGTTCTGTGTCAAAATGGCGCCGACTGCCACTTCAAATGGGGTCTCACCGGGCCACCAGTGCTGCGGACCAAAGGCAGTATAGAGTGTGTCATATATCTCAATCAGTATTCTCTTATGTTTTCTTGCCTTTTTGCTCATGTCAGTAAAGGATTTAAGTAAAAATTATCATTGCAAATTGATAAATGCTCATTTTGCATTTTAACTTTGACAAACTTGTAATAAATTCTGAAAAGCAGTTTTTTGTCATTCCTGTCCCGTATCAACTACGGGATAAATTCCAACGGGAATCCAGTCTTTTCAAGTTAGTACATGTTTTCTGGATACCCGCTCCCTGCTTACTGCCTGCTGGGACAAGCTTCGCGGGTATGACGACTTTTTACGAATGTATCAACTTTTGTTTGTTGCTACCCCGGCGGCCAGTGCATTGGTCTGCCTGCAAGCAGATGGAGATGCAGGTGATAGACTGTCTGGCCTGCCTCCCTGTTGCAGTTCATAACGAGCCTGAATCCCCTCTCAGCCATAGATTTATCCCCCGCTATTTTGTTTGCAATCTGAAATAAATGACCGACCAGTTCATTATCTTCAGGTTTTACTTCAAGCACCGTTGATATATGTTTTCTGGGAATTATTAGTATGTGTATCGGCGCCTGTGGATTGGCATCTGTAAATGCCAGTGCTCTTTCGTCTTCATAGACTATTTTTGAGGGTATCTTCTTCTCGGCAATCTTACAAAACAGACAGTTCATATCCTTTCAATCTCTTTCTATGTCATTCCCGCCTGCCTGTCCGGTAGGCAGGCTTGTCGGGAATCTTTCTTGAATAAGGATTGCGGACATTCATCCTTCGTAGTACTACGGAGAACGGGAGCCGCAATGACAAAAACTGCTCTCTTAATGTTGCTTTACTTATGAACTCATTAATTAATTCTTTTTTAATAATTTGCATTGGTTTTTATTATAATAATATATATGGAACATTTCAGCTTTGAAGAGCTTCGACAAAGTAAAAAATTTATTGACAACATCAGGTGGGATGTCACTCCAAAGATATTCTTTCAACCCAGATTGCCCGTGTCAGGGAAAAAAGCAGTCAATATTGACGGTAATATGTTCTATGTTGACATTGTATATAACAGACCCACCCTGGTCATCATGAGAAATACATCATCTATGAGCAAAACAGTAGGGTATGTTGAGGATGTCCCTGAGGATTTATTAAAGGAGGCTATGAAGTGCTCAGGGGAGGAATGTATTGCAGGCATGTATCCATTAACCAGAAAACTCGAGGAATGGCTTAAAAAAGAGCTTGGATTATCTTAATATCCCGGCTGGTTTTAACTAAGTTCTTTTACAAAATCCTCATATGCCTGAGAGATAGAAGTTATTTTTATTCCCATCCCATTTTTGAAATCCATAATTCCCGTCCTGGTTGCCCAAACAACCACGCCTGTAAAGTCTATTTTCTGATGCTCGTTTACCTCAAGAACCATTTTTAAAGATGTTCCGGGGTTAAAAGCCTTTCTTGTTCTAATAAAAATACCTTTAAGCGAAAAGTTAGAAGACGTACCGCTATGTTCCGCCTTTCCATCTGAAAAAGAAACATTTAATCGTCTAGTCCTGCGTGGTGGGGGACCTCGCTTTTCCATTATATAAAATATTAATGAATTTTTTCTTTAATAGCAACAAAAAAATTGCACTGTTAGTGAAGCTCCCCGCCTACAAGGCGGGGCTTCCGAGCAAGGAATAATTATTTTTATTTATATAGCTACCTTTTATCCCCGCTCACAGAGCGGGGCATTCAGGTAGCATCCTCGTAACTATTCAGTGATGGGTGGTGTAGAAGAGGGATTCTCGAAGCGAGTCTTCGCGTAGAGTCGCTCCGACCGGATCCCGAAGCATCGGGAGAATGACAACAGGGAAGGATGATAAAGGTTTTTGTCATTCCTGTCTGCCGACAGGCAGGCCCGCTTGTCCTTGCACTGTCTGGTGCAGGGCCTGCAGGGACTTATTCTTTAAAGACATATAATTCCACTTTTCACTGAATGCTTACTTCTGGGTCTTATCCTGATTAAATTCTTTCCCGCCATTTTTTGTTGCTTCCTTCCCGGTACAGGTTGATTCTGACAACCACTTAAGATAATCTTCCAGCCCTTGAACAATGGGTAATGCTATAATCTCAGGTACTGTATAGCTATGAATTCCCTTAACCTCGGCCGCTAAGGCCTCAAAGAGTTTCTTCTTTGTTTTTACAATCAAAAGGATCTCTGTGTCATCTTCTATCTTACCTTGCCATCTGTAAATGGAACGTATATCCTTTACAATGTTGACGCATGCTGCAAGACGTGCCTCTACGAGTGCTCGTGCAATTTTAGCTGCTTCTTCCTCTTTAGGTGTGGTGATAAGGACTACTATTTCTTCCGTACTATTCATGTAATTTTATTATC
>JAZFSN010000170.1:0-2798 GCA_036446195.1 Thermodesulfovibrionia bacterium
AACAGGTTTTATTGACTGGAGAGAGGGGAAACTCAGCCTGTATGTTTTTGAAAAAAAAGGCCGCCAGTACAATCTTGCGGACACTGCATCTGTAACCTTTGAAGGCGAACTAAATCAGTCTCTCCTATCTTCAATAGTAAAAACTAATATTGAACATATATATCTGAGTGTGCCCTCAAATCTTTTATCCCTTAGAGAGCTGACCCTTCCTTTCTCTGACACGAAGAAAATAAGAGATACCATCCCTTTTGAAATCGAAGGAATTCTGCTCGGCAACATCAATGATTATTCTATCGACTGTTTTGTCAAAGAAACTTCCGAAAGCGGCAGTCTGGTCCTGGCTGCCTGCATGGAGAAATCAAGACTCAGGGATATAATCGACATGTTCTCATCAGTTGGACTCGAACCGGTAGCCATTACCTCTATTGACCTGAGGTTATCCAGAGGTAACGTAGATATGCTTTTTGAAAGCCCTGCCCCTGGAGAAGAAATCAGGGCAGAGGCAGCTGGAGAGGAACTTACAAATCTGTCCATTAACTTGAGGCAGGGGGAACTTGCTTATAAGGGCGATGTAGACCGCATAAAAAAATCTTTGAGAACAACCGGGGTACTCGTTTTCATTTTACTCATAATATTAGGCGCTTATACTGCTACAAAGCTCATGTCCGTTAAAAAAGAGACCGCCCTGCTCACAAATAAAATGAACACAATGTATCAGGATGTATTTCCTGAAGATACAAAAATAGTGGATGTTGTAAGGCAATTCAAGGGGAATCTAAATGTCCTTAGAGAGAAAAAAACCATATTTGGCGGTGCATCAGTCCTTGACATCCTGCTGAATATCGCTAACTTCAAAAACAAGGACATAATCCTAAGCGAATTTAGCGTTGACGGGGAAAAAACAATTATAAAAGGCACTGCGCAATCATTTGAGAACATTGATTTATTTAAAAATGCCCTTTTATCCTCATTTGCAGAAGTAAGGGTTATAGATTCCACATCTTCTCCTGACAAAAAAATCAGCTTTTCAATAATAATGAAGGAGAAGACATCATGAAAATCATGATAAACAAAGTTATATTATCTGACAGATACATACTTATAATACTGACAGGTATTGTCCTGGCCGCGGTCTTTGCATTCATAACCTTTGTCTCAACCAACAGCCTTGAAAGAAAAAATGAAAAGTTAGGAAAGCAATTTAAGGAACTTCAGACGCTCAAAGAAGAGCTTGTTAACATTAAATACATTGTTGATTCAAAAGAAAAGAAAATCGGGCTGACAGATGTGAACAGCGTCGTCTCTGCGCTTGAACAGACGCTCAACAGTCTCGGGCTTGAGGCAAAGGTAATAAAATCTCTGGGAAAAAAGAAAATAAAAGAATTCACAGAGGAGGACGCTGAACTGGAAATTGAAAAAATCGACCTCAACAAGATAGTTAATCTTCTCTACAAGATAGAAAATTCTCCTGTTCCCATGAAGATTAAAACAACCGCTATCAGAACCACCTTTGAAAATCCTGATATCTTTGTTCTGAACATGACAGCATCACTCATAAGTAAATCACGGTGAATTCTAACGGGGTAAATGACCAAATTACGCAACCTTCTGTTCCTAACAATCAGCATGCCTGTTTTAATAATTCTCATATGGCTGGTTGCTATACCTGATGATTCTATAAAAGCCTTTATTGAGAACTCAATATCTGACTCTGGAAAATCCAGTATTGATGCATCAATAAAAGGGCTGAAAAAAGGTATTTTATTTACTGTTTACGCAGAAAGCCTCGAGTTGAGTATTGACAGTACCCCTGCCCTGAGGGTTACAGACATCTCAAGCAAAATCAATCTTTTGTACCTCTTTAAAAAACAGATTGCCTTCTCTGTCATGGGGAAGATTGGCACAGGAGATGTAAGGGGCTCTTTCAAACTGCCCGGCAAGGGAACTCTTACGATTGACAGGGCAGAAATCAATGCTATTCCATATCTGGCATATACCGCACTTAAGGGCAGCGGCCTGATTTCAGCCAGGCTCAATTTAAAAGACGAACTCATAGATGCTGTCTTTGAAATCTCCGATGCAGATATCCAGGGCTCAGCAATGGGAATACCTTTGCCTATAAGTTCATTCCGCAAGATTCAGGGTGCCCTTACACTAAAAGGAAATACCATTAATATTACATCTGTTAATCTTGAGGGTGACAGAGGATATGCAAGATTAAAAGGAGACATTACCAACGGAGTCATGAACCTGATTTTAGAGCTTATGCCCTCAGCCGGAGAGCTAAACTCTGTAGAATCAATGCTGATTAGCAGATACCTGGTTTCGCCGGGTTATTACGTCATCCCCATTCGAGGAAAGCTCCTGTAAGTCTAAAATCTATAAACAGCCTGCAATAATTTTAAAGTGAAGCTCCCCGCCTACAAGGCGGGGCTTCCGAGCAAGGAATAATTATTTTTATTTATATAGCTGCCTTTCATCCCCGCTCACAGAGTGGGGCATTCAGGCAGCATCCTCGTAAACCCTAGTTTAAATACTTAATATAATACTTTAAGTTTATATATATAACTAACAGTTATTAAAATTAAATATTATTTTAAAACAATGACGAACTATTCATGCCATTCTTAATTTTTGAAGACCGTGCTAACAATAATAGGAAGGTTGTTTTGTCTCTGTTGTCTTTGAATATCTCCTTTTTTTCATTACCCCTACAGGTTATATGATATACTGGGCAGAACCCAGACGAAAAAGTTCCGGCCAAATTTTTGATGGAGCTTTGTCAAAAATTGTCTTGG
>JAZFSN010000171.1:0-10764 GCA_036446195.1 Thermodesulfovibrionia bacterium
AGGATTAAAAAAATTATGGTTAACCATGGAAATGTATTAAAAACTTTTTTATCGAGTATCCACCCAATTGCCAAACCGACACAGGCATTTATGACAAAACTCATCCCTATCGTGCTTGCCATGCCAAGATAGCGTATATATTCTCTCTTCTGTTCTTTCACCTGGAACAACCTTAATATGTCATTGTCGTGCTTGACATGACAATCCAGGGTTTCCCGTGAAGCTTGTCCCAGCAGGCAGTAAGCAGGGAACGGGAATCTATTTCCTTTATTTCTCTGGATTCCGCATCAAGTGCGGAATGACAAGTTAGCCGAGAATTGTTCAATTTAGGTAAAAATTTATATTCTGATTGATCAGCCATGTAAAAAGTTTAGCAAAAGAGCTTACAAAAGTCAGCACTAAAAAAGAAGGTATCGGTTTACAGGGGTCAGGGATCAGGAAACTGGAAACTGAAAACCGTAAACTGTTACAATGCTTCTATGATTGAGGCAATAATACTTGGAATACTTCAGGGACTTACAGAATTCATACCTGTGAGCAGTTCTGCCCATCTTATACTCCTTCCGTGGTTTTTCAGGTGGGATGGAGTAGTAAATACCCTCAGTTTTAGCGTGGCGCTTCATTTCGGCACTCTTATCTCACTCCTGTTTTACTTCAGAAAAGACTGGCTCTCTCTAATAAAAACAGCTAAAAAAAAAGATGGACTGATATGGCATATCATGATTGCCACTATTCCTGCTGCCGCTGTCGGGTTTATATTTCATGATGCAATTGAGAAGATAAGAAGCCCTTTGCTCATAACCTTTACTCTCTCTTCTGTTGCGGCGCTGATGATTGTTGCCGAAAGAATAAAAAAAGGGTCAAGGGGCGCTGGAATTGATAAAATCAGCCGGAAAGACGCTGTGATTATTGGCCTGGCACAGGCAGTTGCCCTTGTTCCCGGAGTATCAAGGTCAGGGATCACAATTATAGCCGGCCTTATGAGGGGGCTTCAAAGACAGGCTTCTGCAAGATTCTCTTTCTTGTTGAGCACCCCTGTTGTCGCCGGTGCAAGCCTGCTTGAGGCGAGAAAATTGATCCAGTCCGGGGATATTATCAGACCTGATATCTTCATTGCAGGCATTATAATCTCAGCGGTCACGGGATATATTGCTATAAAATATCTCCTGCGTTTTCTACAGAATCACACACTTAACCCTTTTGCCTATTATCGTTTTTTACTTGCTTTTGTTATCATAATAACTATATGGGTAAAGACTTAATTGGCCACTGACTTATTCGCCTCAGCGAATCCGCAGGGGCGGACACAGACTTAAAGAAACCGTTATTGGTTATTCGTTATTCGTTACTAATATTAACGTAGTAAATAAAATTACATAATAATTTCTAATCCTTTGATATTGCGTGAAAAAATAGTTTTTCATGTCACAAAACTTAAGACGTTTATATTAATAACGAATAACTAATAACGGTTTATATATGGATAAAAGTAAACGGATAAAATACGAAATTTCCGGTATTTTAGCTCTTGTTTCAGGCCTTATTGTCTTCATAAGTCTTATAACCCATAATCAATGGGATCCTTCTCCTTTTACATACAGGCCGCCCGGACCCAAAGAAGTGGGTAATCTGCTCGGTATCTTTGGTTCATATCTGTCAGACACATTGCGTCAGGTACTTGGTCTTACAGCCTATGTTATTCCTTTAATTTTTTTTATCTTTGGCTTGAGAAAAATATTAGGCAAAAAAAGAAAACACAGGCCTGTTGTGTCTGCAGGGGTAACAGTCATCCTCATGCTTTCAGCATCCTCACTTATTGCCCTTATATTTAATGAATCTTCGGGGGGAATCCTGGGTTCCATTGCAACAAGACTCTCTGTTAAACTGCTCTCTACAACAGGCTCTTACCTGTTCTTTATCCCCCTTACATTTGTTGCGCTGATGTTTCTTGTTCCGTTCTCTGTTATTGACTTCTTAAAGGGTGTAAGGGATAAAACCCCAACTGTCAAGATACCTATACCCTTCAAGGGAAAGAAAAAAGAACAGCCTCACATAGAGGAATACTCCCCTGCGCAGGTAATCACTTATAAGCAGGAACCTCTTCCGCTGGTATACCCGGAAGGGTCAAGGCCGCGAGCAGCAAGAAAATCAAGAGGCGATTACGAACGCCCGAGCCTGGAGCTTTTAAAAGACCCTGTTCCGGTTAAATCCAGGACTACAGACGAAGAGCAGCGTGAAAGTGCAAATATGCTCGTGAAAAAATTGAAGGACTTTTCTGTAGACGGCAGGGTCACTAATATCTCGCCCGGACCTGTTGTAACCATGTTTGAGTTTGAGCCTGCACCCGGCATCAAGATAAACAGGGTTATCTCCCTTGCGGATGACCTTGCCCTGACACTTAAAAAAACCAGCCTGCGCATCTCTCCCATTCCCGGAAAGGCAACACTCGGTATTGAGGTTCCAAACAAAGAAATTGAAACCGTATTTCTGAAAGAGATTCTTTCTTCAGAGGCATTTAAAAAAAGCCCGTCAAAATTAACGCTGGCCATGGGGAAAGACATCTTCGGCAACCCTATTGTAACTGATTTGGGCCGTATGCCGCACCTTCTCATAGCAGGTACTACCGGCTCGGGTAAAAGTGTTAGTATGACAGGGATGGTTCTCAGCCTCCTTTACAGGGCAACACCGCGGGAGGTCAAGATGTTAATGATAGACCCCAAAATGCTCGAATTCCCGGTTTATGAGGGAATCCCCCATCTCATGCTTCCTATCATTACCTCGGCAAAAGACGCCGCAGATGCCCTGAAAAAAATAGTGCTTGAGATGGAGCACAGATACAGGCTTCTGGCAGAGGCAGGCTCAAGGAACATAGAGGCATATAACAAAAAAATCAAGGCTATGCCTGAAAATGATAAAGAGCCTCTCCCTTATCTTGTTATATTTATTGATGAATTCGCAGACCTTATGTTTACCTCTGCCCATGAGGTAGAAAACTCAATCGCAAGACTTGCCCAGATGGCACGGGCAGCAGGCATTCACCTTATCCTCGCTACACAGAGGCCTTCTGTTGATGTAATTACCGGTGTTATAAAGGCAAATTTTTCCTCAAGGATATCCTTCCGTGTATCCTCCAAACTGGATTCACGGATAATACTTGACACCTACGGCGCAGAGCAGCTTCTGGGGAAAGGCGACATGCTCTTTGTAACTGCCAGCAGCAGAACTGTAAGGGTGCACGGCCCCTATATAACCGAAGAAGAAATAAAAGTTGTAGTTGATTTTATAAGGGCTCAGGGAAGCCCTGACTACTCAACATTTGACAAACTTGCGTTTGACAAAGAACAGGAATTAAATCCTGAAGACAGAGACGAGCTGTATCAGCAGGCAAAAGACCTTGTGCTCTCAACTGGTCAGGCATCAATATCATATATCCAGCGCAGGATGAAGATAGGCTATAACAGGGCTGCGAGCATTATGGAGATGATGGAAGAAGACGGCATTGTCAGTCCGCCCGGGGAGGCAGGGAAACCAAGAGAAGTTTTCAGAAGAAGAATATGAAGAAACAGTTGTCAGCCATCAGTTATCAGTTACCAGTAAACCCCGTTAGAAAACTTGGACAAGACTTTCTTTCTAATGGGGTAAAAAAAATTCTCATTTCTCATTTCTTATTTCTCATTTTATTCATCACAGGTTACTGGATACTCGCTACTGCCGCGTCAGCGGCAACTGCTGATAATCTTGCCGAGCGAATACAGAACAAATATGCTGATATCCGGGATATTCAGGGAATTTTTTATCAAACAAGCTACTTAAAAGACCTTGAAAGTGTAGAGCAATATGAGGGAGAATTCTTCATTAAAAAACCTTCCTTTATCAGGTGGAGATACTCGAAACCCAGAGATGAAGAAGTTATAGTCAGGGGAACTGACGCATGGATTTACAAAAAATCTGAAAACCAGGTATTTAAGACCACTTTCAGCAAAGACACCTATAATCAGGCGCCCATAGCATTGCTTGGCAGTTTGGAAACCCTTAAAACTGATTTTGACATAAAAATGATAAAAGAAGACACTCTTGAGCTTAAACCAAAAGATAAAAAAAGCTTTATAAAAAAAATACTCCTTGAGGTAAGTTCTGGTGACTTTCCGACAAAAACATTCAGTATATTTGACATCTACGGCAATAAGATTGATATAGCGGTCAGGAATGTCAGGATAAACTCTGGCCTTAAAGACTCATTCTTTGTTTTCAAGTTGCCCCCCGGGGTAGAGGTATTTGATTTTAATCCATAATGAGCAAAGCTCGTTATACGTTACCTGCCTGCCGGCAGGCAGGTTCGTAATAACCTAATAACTAATAACGATTTTCCCCAATGCCCTCAAGGAGGAGAAAAAAGACCAAATACAAAAAACACTATCATATACTATTCATTCTGTTTTTAATTGTTGCAGTAACATTTTTTCTCTACGAAGAATCCGGCAAAGAAGATCTTCAGGGCAAAAAAACCGCGTTAAAAGTTCTTGATATAAAAACCCCTTTAACTTTTTCCGAACTCATCAGCTCTGACTGAGAAAAACTGATTGCCAAATCCGACAGTTTTCATCCCGGTACCCGCTATTCTAATGACAGGATATCCCAGCCAATGTTTTAGCTTTCCCCCTGATTTTCGATTAAACAGAAATAAAGAGACTTTTGATTTTTTGACTTTTTGAAAGGTTTCTTTTAAACTTCTATGAATTATGGGTGGAGATACAGCATTCAGTCTTATTTTCCAGGCAGGGCTTGTTGTTAAGCTTGTCCTTTTAGTTCTGCTTTTTTTTTCAGTCTTTTCATGGGCTTTTATCTATTATAAGTTCAGATTTTTTTTAAAAATCGAAAGGGAGACCGAAGAATTTCTGCATATCTTCAGAAGGACTAAAGACTGGGACACACTATATCAGTCAACAAAAAGATTCTCTCTCAGTCCTGCAGTCAATCTGTTCAGGTCAGTTTATTCTGTTCAATCTTCCGAGGACATTAGCAGGGAAGAGATAAAAAGAACACTAAAAAGGGTTGAGGCGCTTGAGACAACCCGTCTTGAAAAATATCTGACATTTCTGGCTACAACAGGTTCAACAACCCCTTTTATTGGTCTTTTCGGAACGGTATGGGGGATAATGAATTCCTTCAGGGGCATCGGGAGAACCGGTTCTGCTTCACTTGCTGTTGTTGCCCCGGGGATTGCAGAAGCCCTTATAGCAACAGCTGCAGGGCTTGCTGCTGCAATTCCGGCTGTTATTGCATACAATTATTATCTCAGCAAGGCCCGCAGGAGTATTATTATAATGGAAGATTTCTCCCATGAACTAACAGACGGCTTTATGAGGAAATATGGATAGGCAAAGACATGCTATGTCAGAGATTAACATTATCCCGTTTGTGGATATTATGCTCGTCCTTCTTGTAATTTTTATGGTTACAGCACCCCTGCTTCAGCAGGGAATAGATGTTAATCTGCCCCGGGCAAAGGGAAAAGAACTGTCTCCAGCCGAAAGGGTCATTATAACCATAAAAAAAGACGGCAGGATATATGTAAATAAGACCCGCACAGACATCAATAAACTGAAATCCAAATTTGCCGTAAAGACCGACAGGGATGTTTTTCTTAAAGCAGACAAGGATGTTCCCTATGGTGTTGTCGTAGAAGTAATGGGAGAGTTGAGAGAAATTGGAATAGAAAAGCTGGGGATGATTACTGAGTCAAAAGCACGGTTTCGATGAAGCATTTCCTGGATGTCGGAAAGAAACCCGGCCTGCAAAAGATTGTAATTACCTCTGTCGTCCTACATTTACTTTTCATCAGCCTCATAGCCATTCCAATAAAAACCAAGGAAAGAACGTTCAGGAGTTACAATGTAAAGCTGGTCGGGCCGCTTCATACACCGGGTAAAAGCCGTGACTATTCAACAAAGAGGAGAAGAAGAACAATTCCCAAAAAAAAGATTGTTAAAACCCCCCCGGCGGCCGAAAAGATTGTTAAAAAAACCCCACCAGCTGATATGAGTTTAGAACACGCCAGGATGGTGGAGAAGGAGATTCAGAGGCTTCGCGCCAAAAGCGCCATATCCAAACTCAAAAGAGACAGAGAAAAAGCTCATGAAGTGCAAGTCGGGGGGGGGGAAACTCCGGACGAAACCAAACAGCCGGCAGGTATTCCGGGTAAGGGAGCCGGTGAAGAAACAAATTATTACTACAGCATAATAAGCCGGAAGATATGGCAGCAGTGGGTCTATCCTGATATTGAAACCTCAGGGCTTGAGGTTATTGTATCCATAAAAATAGGCAGGAACGGAAAAGTAATCTCACTGGAAATCGAAAAGCCCTCTGGTAATAAGCTTTTTGACCGTTCTGCATTAAAGGCCATATCAAGAGCCAGTCCTCTGCCTCCTCCTCCTGAAGAGATGGAAATAGGCGTGCGGTTTTATCTATGAAAAAAAAGTTCAAAGTTAAAAATTCTCGCCTCGGCGAGTCGCCTGGGGCGACAAAGTTAAAAATTCTTGTCTTTATTTTTTCATTCTTAATTATTAATTTTTCACTTTTAACTCCTTCACATTCGAAGGTGTATATCGACATAACATCCCCTGCCTTTAGAAAACTACCTCTATCCATAAGCTACTTCGGGCCTGAAGAGACAAAGGAAATCGCAGAAATTGTGAAAAATGACCTTGATTTTACAGGTATTTTTTATCCGATAGACCCTGACCTCCCTGGCGTTGAAATCAACGTCAGGATAAATGCCCGAATTTCAGAAAAGATAAAGGCAGATGTTCTGGTCTTCGATTTAATAGCAAACAGGGAAATTCTCATTAAAAGCTACGCCGCCCCAAAAAAGATTCTCCGTGCATTGGCTCACAGCATTTCAAATGATATTTTCAGGGTAGTGACAGGTAAGAAGGGGATGTTCAGGACAAAGATTTCTTACGTAAGGAGTTCATCCAGCAAAAAATGGCTTTATCTTGCAGACTGGGACGGATACAGCCCCGTAAGAATAGTTTCAAAAGGACTGTCTTTAAGCCACAGCTGGTCCAGCGACGGTTTGCATATTATTTATTCTTCAGAGAGAAAAAAGCAATGGAGCATTTATTCATTAAACCTCAAAAACTATAAAGAGACTGTTCTTTTTTTATCCAGGGGGCTTAACCTGGTCGGGGGAGTCTCTCCTGACAACCGCATAGCCTTTTCGTCATCGAAAGACGGCAGCCCTGAGATATATGTTATGAACATGAAAGGAAGGGGTATCCGGAAACTTACTAAATCTTTTGGCATTGACGTATCCCCGGTATTTTCCCCTGACGGTTCCCGTATTGCCTTTGTATCAGACAGGGGAGGCTCTCCACAGATATACATAATGGATGCTTATGGAAGAAGGACAAGAAGGCTCACTTTCCAGGGTTCATATAATACTTCACCTGCCTGGTCGCCAGATGGTAAATGGATTGCCTACGTAGGAAGAAAATATGGCAAAAATCATATATTCATGATAAAATCTGACAGTACTGAATTAAGACAGCTTACTGAAGAAGGGAATAATGAAAATCCCACTTTTTCTCCGGATGGAATTTTTATAGCTTTTGATTCTGACAGGAAGGGAAACAAGGGCATCTATATTATAAACATTAATGACGGGAGGCAAAGGAAAATTACCCCAAAGGGAGTAAAGGCAATGCATCCAAAATGGTCGCCGTATTTTAAATAAGAGCGGCCAATACCAATCAACTTATTAACATTTTTTGAGAGGAGGTAAAGTTATGAAGAAGTATTTAGCTGTCATTCTGATGATTTTTGCGATGGGCTGTGCAAAGAAATATGTTCAGCCCCATGAATATGATGAAGGGGTGGAGAGGAAAGGGGAAGTTGTTGAGGAAAAGATTTCGCCTGAGGAAGCAAGGCTGCCTGATTCATCCGTAGTTGAGGAGTCTCTCTTTAAATTTGAAGATGCCCTGTTTGATTTTGACAGATATAATATAAGACCAGACGCAAGGGCTGTGCTGGATTCCGTTGCCGCTTGGCTTAATAGCAACAGGGGTACAAATCTCCTTATTGAAGGCAACTGCGATGAGATGGGTACAAACGAGTATAACCTTGCCCTTGGAGAAAAAAGGGCAAACACAGCAAGGGATTATCTGATTTCCAGGGGAATCTCTTCCGGAAGAATAAGCCATATCAGCTATGGTGAAGAAAAACCGCTTTGCACTGAGAAAAATGAAGACTGCTGGCAGCGCAACAGAAGGGCGCACTTTGTTGTTACCAGATAAAACAATCTGCAACAGTCCCTGCCCGATTAACGACGTAGGGACTGTTGTTTCTTCCATGAAGAGTAACAGTTTGTATTTTTTGTTATGTGCCCTGTTTTCTATGCTTATTCTTGCGGGCTGCGCTACACCAGAGGATATAGGAAGGATGCGGTATGACCTTATTAATTTAAGGTCTAAAGTTAATGATATAGACAGCCGTATCCCGGGACAGGGGGGACAGTTAAATGAGCGTCTTGCGGGTTTGGAAGAGGGACGGGAGGCCACAAACAGGTCTGTCTCTGACATGCTTATGAATGTGCAGTCACTTACGGCTGAACTGCAGATTCTGACAGGCCGTCTTGACGAATTACAGTACTCTTCAGAAAAAAGCTCGAAGGAACTGACAGAAAGCAATGAAACAATCACAGCACGGATAAAAGAATTAGAAATTGCGATAAATGAGTTAAAGGAAAAACTTGCCGGATTAGAATTACAACGGGTTGCTCCTGAAAAACAAAAAACAGTAGAAAAAGCTAAAAAGACAGAAAACGAGGAAAAAGACATTTATATGGAAGCATACAGAACTTTTAAGAAAGAAAATTTCACGGCGGCAAGAGAACAATTTGAGACTTTACTGGGAAAATATCCCGAAAGTGAATTATCTGACAATGCCAGGTTCTGGATTGGTGAGAGTTACTACAGGGAAAAAAATTATGAAGACGCTATTCTTGCTTATCAGGAACTTTTTGATAACAATCCTCAGAGTGACAAGGTCCCGGGAGCATTGCTGAAACAGGGTTTGGCTTTTTATGAATTAAAAAAGGAAAGAATTGGCAAAACAATTCTTGAACAGCTTGTGGAAAAATTTCCTGATTCTAAACAGGCTGGAATCGCAAAGAAAAAGCTCAATCCGGCTGAGGCTGCCAAGAAAAAACAGTGAACGACATTAATCTGAAACCCGTATGCAGAACCCGGGGAACCGGATTATAGACAGAAATCTAATAAAAAAATCCTTTCTCACTGCAATCTGCCTTCTTTTGATACCGTCTTTATCTTTTGCAAGTAATTTCACCCCGTTAGAAAAAAAGTCCCTCCAAAATTTTCTAACGGGGTTCAATCTCAGCGGATATATTGAGATCGGGAAAAAATCTCAGGCTGAGGATTTTGAGGAAGAAGAGGAAGACAGGGAATATACCTATCAAAACTACCATTTAAGACTCAAACACAAATTATCTGACCGTTTTAATTACATGTTTAGCTCATTCATATACGACAAAGATTATGAATCAACCGACTCACTTGATAATATCTCAAAAATCTTTAATGCCAAAGGCTCTTATTATCTCAATAAACAAAAGAAAGAATCTCTGAAACTTGATATCAGGCTCAAATATAAAGAAAAGAGATTCAGAAATTCTCCTGCAGGCGAATACGACCAGATTATTTTTTCTCCAAGGCTCACCTATACCAAAAAAGACGCTTATACAATTAATGTAAGTATAGGGGTTAATGATTATGATTATAGAAACATAGCGGGGAATGACCAGTTCAAGTTTTTTTCCAAAATAGAGGCAAAGAGATACCTGCTTGAGAAAAAACTTATGCTCACCTCGTCGTATAAATTAGAAATTACAGCACACAAAAGAGCGAACAGGCGGAAGAACAAAAATGATTTTATGGCTGGATTTGATTACAGATTTGACAAACCTCTTATACATAAAATTACAGCAAGGGCAAAGCTCGGACAAAGGGATACGAAAGACGATGATGAAAGAGACGAGGACTTTGATTATAGATACAGGGAATTTTATGTAAAAATAGAGAGCAGGATAACTTCAAAAACAAAGGCAACCTCTAAATACCACTACTTCAAGAAAGACTATTTAACCGCTGACCTGGATCACAGCGGTTTTTATATTCTCATCATATGGAGGTATACAATGCTTGCCGATGAAACACAGGGGCTTTATTTTAATTTCATTTCCAAACATAAAGAAGTAAATTATCCTACTAAATCAGGCCGTGACTATAAAAAAGAAACTCTTGAGATAAAAGGAACTTACAGGAGAAAGAAAAACTGGAAAACATCAGCATCTTTACAGGGGAATTTTTATGATTATAAAGATTCAACCAGGGACAAGAACAGATATTATTCCAAAATTTCCTTTGATAAATTATTTCCTGAAAAAAAGCTTGTCCTTTCCCTGTATTTTAAATATAAGTATACTGATAACAGGCACGCAAACAATACAGAAGCTGAATCAGTGCGGCTTGCATTCAGGTATAAATTTTAAAACTTAACCTTCTTTTGTTAAACAAGAGAGCTGATTGCCTTTAAAACTGCCTTCTGACAGTTTTCGGAAGCAAGTTTCAGCTTCCATTTTCTTCTGTCTCTTACACCGGCAATATTGCTTATGCCCCTTATTTCAAACATGGGGATTTTATATATAGAGCAAACATGCGCAATCGCTGCCCCCTCCATGTTTTCACA
>JAZFSN010000172.1:0-6198 GCA_036446195.1 Thermodesulfovibrionia bacterium
TATTTTTTTGTCCTTGCAGGTGATTTGACCTTTCTATTTTTGAAGCTTTCTGATAATCCTGTTTTTATCAGCCAGAATACCTCGTGTGCTTATTAAGACATAGGCAGTACCATTCCCTACAGCGCACTGAACCCTGTACCATGAGCCAAGGCTTCGAACAAAAAGGCCGAGAAAGACAAACAGGCAGGCAATCCTGACCAGCCAGACACCAGGGTCTTTCCTGTAACTCAGATAAGATGCCTCTTTATAATCCTTGAATTCAAAAACTACTGCTTTTGCCTCAAGGCTTTTACCAAGGATAAGCTCGCCAAGCACTTCTCTTTCTGAAGGTTTCTCTTCAGGGATATAATATAAAGTTGTCCTGGGAGTTATTTTTTCCTGCGTATTGTCTTTTTTAAAGAGTGTGCCGAGTTTAAGGGAACCAGTAACAAATTTACCCTTTATCCCTTCCAACTCAAAGGGGACCCTGGTCTTGATAATCAGTTTTTCACCATTTGCCCCATTTGAAGGCCCAAGCAGGGCTTTTTTTCTGGCAGGGGTTACATAGAACTCTGCCTTTTGCTCGTATCCCATCTGATAAAGAGTAAGACCTCCTGTCCTGTAGGGTCTGTTTACCCGGAGTTCGGCATCCAGAACCCTGCCATCAGGTTTTTTTATATCCAGCCTGGTAAGCCACATCTTGGGCATATAGGAAAATCCTTTTTTTAAAGGCTCAATCTTTTTAATGCCAATGCCAAGGGCAAGTCTCCCGATCTTGTCCTCAGGATAATTAATCTTGAGTCCCTCGTAATATTCTGTTTTAAACTCTTTAAGTGTGAAAATATACTCGTCTTCTTGCCGTTCTTCAGGAATTTTTATGCCTGTATATTTCAGGAATTTATTCCACTCTGTTTCTTTACTGTATAGAGAAATTGTTTCAGGTTTCCCGGGATAAAGAATAACGTCTTTTTCAACAGCGAATAATGCCGTCAGAAAAAAACCGAAGATAGCAAGTATTATTCCTACGTGATAAAACCATGAAAGCCACCAGTATTGGAGCCCTTTCTCAAATATTTTTACTTTTGGAAATTCATCATCCTGAACATTTACCTTTAATTTAAATCCGGCTTTCCCCAGCTGGGCCTCAATATCAGCATTCTCAAGAGTGTAAACATTGGGGTGAGTCTTTAATTTTTCAAAATCAACCGACTTTCTCTTAATTTTCAAAAACGTTTTTAATCTGTAGTAAAGGCAGACAGCAAGATTAGCAAGCAGGATAATTATGATGAAAATAAACAGGGGTGACATGTATATATCAAGAAAATCAAGAGCCCTTACAAGAAAGACATGCTTTCCGCCCGTCTCAATATAGTCTTCAATATCTCTCGCCTGTGAAAAAATGGTGCTAATTAGAAAAACAAGGGCCATAAAGGAAAGTATGAAGATTGAAGTTTTAAGCGATGAAAATAATTTATACAGCATAGGTATGAATACCTGGAATATTTAAAAGTTTTGTAAGCCAATTGATTCCCAGGAATGTCATAATCATACAGATAAAACCCAGGATAGTTAATAGTGAGGCAGGTATACCTTTCCACTTTCCAATTGCCCTTGTATGAAGATACATGGCATAAACCGTCCACGTTATAAGAGACCATGTTTCCATGGGATTCCATGACCAGTACCTTCCCCATACGTCATTAGCCCATGCACCCCTTGAAAAAATAGCGAATGTCAGGAGGGGAAAGCCCAGCAGCACAAGCCTGTGAGTCCACCTGTGGAATTCCTCGTCGATTTGGCCGAAAATGTCTGGAGATTCGCCGGAAGCGGTTTTGAATTTTAAATAGCAGACCTCAACTGAAAAGCTGACTGCAAACACGGCATAGGCAAGACAGGCTACTATTGCATGTGCTTCATACCACGGGCTTTGAAGCGCCGGCGGCAGAGGCGCAATCACCGGGTTTTGCGTCAGAAGGCTGTACAGACAAGCCGCTCCGGCAATGCCGGCGACTATAAGTCCTGGCAGGTGAATATCGCGCCATCTGCTGTGGACATATAAATAGGTTGCATTTACAGACCAGGCAAACCATGAAAGTGTTTCATACAGGGTCTGAAAGGGTGGTCTCATGCCCTCGAATGTTCTAAAAATTATAAGTATTGTGTGGATTGCTACTGTAATCCAGAGGCCCGACGTTAAGACCTTCCCAGTCCTGTTCTTTGACGATATGAGGTATGCAACGCCAATGCAAAAACATATTATATAAGAAAGGGCAACAAGCCAGAACAGCCTGAGCTCAATGCCCAACAAAAAGGCATCTCGTAAGAAAAGGTCTTCTGTAGTCATAATCAAAAAATAGTTATTTAGTCAAGGTAAGGTAGTGATAACTTGTATATTTGTTTGCCTGAAACGTCGCGTAACACTAACTCCACTACTATTTTTCACCATTTACTTTTCAAAGCTGTCTTTTCCTGGTTACCTACGACAACAAGAATAAATTCCTCGGGATAAAGATATTTTTTTGCAACATTCAGCACATCCTCTTTTGTTACGCTGTTTATATAATCAGGATAATTATCAATATAATCCATGCCAAGACCGTAATATTCCACGGCTACCAGAAAGCTGGATATAAGCCGGCTGGTTTCTATCCTCATTGGAAAGCTTCCCGTAAGAAATGCCTTTGCATCTGAAAGCTCTGTTTCTGATACCGGGATATCCCTTATCTTTTTTATTTCTTTCAGCACTTCTCCTATGGCTGTATTGGCTGATTCGTTTTTTGTCTGAAGGCCAACCTTAAAAAAACCACTGTATTTACTGCCGGCAAAAAAACTGTGAATATCATAAACAAGGCCTTTCTCACCTCTTATGTTCTGCATAAGCCTTGATGCAAATCCCCCGCTGCCCAGTATGTAATTCATGACAGATACCTTGTAGTAATCAGGATTGCCCCTGCTTATCCCTAAATGCCCCATGATAATATTTGCCTGGGTAAGGTCTTTGTCTATAACTACGGCCTTCCTGTTTTTATTTTTTTTAATTTCCGGAAAAGAAGGAATTTTAATTTCCCTGGCTAACCATTCCGAAAAATGTTCTTTTAAAAGGCCGTTGACCTCTTCAGGCGTTATATCGCCTACAACCGACATTATCGCGTTATTTGGCGCATAATAAGTCAAATGGTAATCGATGAGGTCAGCTCTTTTTATTCTATCAAGGGTCTCAGGTCTTCCTGAAGCCAGTCTCCCGTACGGATGCATGCCGAACACTTCCTTTTTAAATGCCTTTAAGGCAACAAAACCGGGTTTATCCTCCCGGGCCTTTAGGCTGGCTTTAATCTGTTTTATTTTTTTATTAATTTCCTTTTCCGGGAATACAGGATTTAATATTACGTCCGAAAGCAGGTCAAAACCCAATAATACGTCCTTTTTTAGGACAGAAAGCGCAACAGTCACATAATCAATTCCGCCTGAGGTGCTGAGAGATGCCCCTACAAATTCCCCTTCTTCGCTTATCTGTGAGGCTGTTCTTTTTTTAGTGCCCGCAGTGAGAAGGCCGGCTGTTAAGCTGGCAAGCCCTGCCTTTTCTTCAGGCTCATTCAGACTGCCTGCCTTTATCAAGACAGAGACCATGACAATAGGCAGATTATGCCTCTCCACTATTAGAAGGGTAAGACCATTTTCAAGGACATTCCGCTTTATATCCAAACCGGCTTCAGCAGGGACAGCAGTGAAAAGTAAAACAGGAATAATGGATACAAGATGCAATATGCACAATAGACGAAGCCTTACAAACAGTTTTCTAATCCTGTATCCTGTATCGTGCATCATCTTTTATCCTTTACCGGTATCAAAATTCCCACGGTTCTTCTGTCCTCTATCAGGTATTTTTTAGCTACCCGCTGTACATCTTCAGGCTTAACCTGTCTTATGCTATCAAGATATTTATCCTTTAGCCGCCAGCCGCCGGTTATTTCAAATATTGCCAGCATCTGCGCCTGAAAGAAAACAGAATCCTTCCCCATAATAAAATCTGCCTCAATCTGGTTTTTTGCCTTCTGAACCTCTCTTTCAGAGGGGGCCTTTCCCTTGATTTTTTCCATTTCCCCGTATAATGCCTTTTCAACTTCATCTATTGTTTTGCCGGGCAATGCCGTTCCGTAAAGATAAAAAAGAAAAGGATATTTCTGAATACTGCTGTATCCTGCACCAGCTGAAAGAGCAATCTGCTTCTCATCAATCAGGCTTTTGTAAATCCTTGCGCTCTTCCCGCCTGAAAGCACAGAGGAAAGTATTTCAAGCGCATAGCTGTCTTTATTCAGGATATTCGGAGCTTTGAACGCAATGAAAATATAAGGCAGTTCTGCCTCTTTTTTTACAAATACCCGTCTTTCCCCTATCTGTTCGGGTTCCTCTATTTTTATACTTGGTATATCACGGCCCCGTGGAATAGGTCCGAACTCTTTTCTTATTTTCGCCATTAGAGTGTCTATATCAATGTCGCCGGCAATAACTATCAATGCGTTATTCGGAACGTAGTTTTTCCTGTAATATTCCCATAGATCCTCTCTTGTAATACTCTTTATATCTGACATCCATCCTATTACAGGCTGTCCGTAAGGATGGTTTTTAAAAGCAGCCGAAATAACTTCTTCATATACAAGGCGTTGAGGGTTGTCTTCATACCGCAGCCTTCTTTCTTCCATGACAACATTCCTTTCCGAGAGGGTCTCCTCAGGGTCTAAAATCAGATTGTGCATTCTGTCTGCTTCCATCTCTATGGAAAGATGAAGGCTGTCAGGTGCAAGCTTTTGATAGTAAAATACATAATCCTTGCTTGTTCCGGCATTATCAATGCCGCCTGCCCTCTTGATAATTTTTGAAAAACTTTTCGGACCGTATTTATGCGTACCTTTGAACATCATGTGCTCAAGAAGATGACTCAGGCCTGTCTTGCCTGACTGTTCATTGACTGAACCGGCGTGGTACCATATTTGGAAAACAGCAAGAGAAGCGCCAGCATCTTTAAGGGCAAGGACTTTAAGTCCGTTTGGCAAAACTTCCTCATGCAACAGGATGTCTTTGGCAGGTTTTACATCAGTGAGAGAATGAGCACAGCCTGAGAGAGTAAAAAGGGATAAAAACAGCAGGATTAATACAGGTATCTTTTTCACGCCCTAAATCTTAGCAAAGATGATGACAGAGGTCAAATTTAATTAGTGAAGCTCCCCGCCTACAAGGCGGGGCTTCCGAGCAAGGAATAATTATTTTATTTATATAGCTGCCTTTCATCCACGCTCTGTGAGCGGGGCATTCAGGCAGCATCCTCGTAAACGGTGTGGTGAACAAGTCATGCCGGCAGATATACTGACTGCTCTCAATGGCAGGAAATTACAGCATAAAAGAACATTATAATGCCTGATTTAAACTTGGCATAAAACAGCACCCTGAATCTAAAAAAGGGATGCTGATTTTTTTGGCAGGCCTGATTATATTAATTAAAATCATCCTGCCTAACAGGGGGATTATACCGGTCAATTACACTTTAACGACATTAACTGCCTTGGGTCCTTTTTCGCCTTCTTCAACATCAAAGCTGACTGAATCTCCCTCGGCAAGAGACTTATATCCATCTCCCTGCATGGAAGAATAGTGGACAAAGATATCAGTGCCGTCTTCGCTTGTGATAAAGCCAAAACCCTTGGAGTCATTGAACCACTTTACCGTTCCCTTTCCCATCTTCTTAACCTCCCAGTATATAAACTAAAGTCTCAGAATTTCCGGTTTTTTAAAAAAAGGTCACAAAGCTAAAAGCCTTTGTGACCTTTTTTTATGCTCTTTAATTGTTTATCATTACATACAAAAACTTCTGAAACTTCGTTACGAACTTAACATGTTTTAAATTATTAGTCAACAGGGTTTTAATAAAACCGGTAACCATTCAGTTATGGGTGGTAAGAGTCTGTAAAAATGACTATCCCTTGTACGTCATTCCCCGACTCGCCTGCCCTCGAGTTTCTTAATCGGGGGATCGGGGAATCCAGAAAACACTGGATTGTCCGGTCGATCCCCCGGTCAAGCCGTAGGAGGACAATGACAAACAGCTTAAGACTTCTGTCGTTATATATGGAAAGAAATAAGGATTCTTTTTAGCATGTCAGGTGCAGGCCGGCAACCGTTGGTTTGTCAGATGAAGTCTTGTTATAGAGCTTTACAGCTTTTTGG
>JAZFSN010000173.1:0-3857 GCA_036446195.1 Thermodesulfovibrionia bacterium
GGCGCGTTTACTACGAATGCAGACAGTGCAGAATACCTTGGAGTAAAAAAATGCAAGATGTGTCATATCAAGCAGTATAAGGCCTGGAAAAAAACAAATATGGCAACGAGTTTTGAATCCTTGAAATCCGGCATAAAGGCAGAGGCAAAGAAAAAGGCTGGTCTGGATCCAAACAAAGACTATACCTCTGATGCCAAATGCTTAGGTTGTCATACAACAGGGTATGGAAAACCGGGGGGATTTAAAAGCCTGGCAGAAACTCCAAAATTAGTAGGAGGGCAGTGTGAGGTATGCCACGGGCCGGGAAGTGACTACAGGAAAGTTATGATGAAAAATCCAAAATACAAGATTGCTGAGATGAAGGCAGCAGGACTGGTTGTCCCTTCAGAAGATGAAAAAGGTTGTCTTGAATGTCACGGAAGTGACAGCCCGTTTAATGAAAAGGTTGATCCCAAACACAAGTTTGATTTTAAAGAAAGGTTAAAAAATACCCACAAAAATTTCCCTCTGAAATATGAGCATTAAGATAACAATTGGACACATCTCATTGATGTAAAAATGGGATGTGTCCATTCTTTTTTTATTTGCATGCCCTCCGTGTCAAGAACTCGTTACCCCCCTGCTCTTTCTGATCTCCGATTAAGCATTGTCAGAATTCTAATCCTCAACAAAAAAACGGCTTCCCTTTAGAGATTAATGTTTCCTTGCAGAAAACCGCTCATCCCGACGTTTCGGGACAAGCTGTTCAACTTGTTACTAGTGTACTGTCCCTAATAGTTCTATACATTTTTTGCTGTGTCATTCCCCGATAAATCGGGATCCCGACATTATCGGGGACCGGAATCTTTCCCCTTTTAAAAGAAGGATTCTCGAAGCGAGTCTCCGCGAAGAGTCGCTCCGACCCGATAGGCGGGAATGACAGAATTGTGTAAATTTATTTATGAGACAATATATTATTAATGGTGCGGAAGGAAAATTTTGGGCTTGATTTTGTATTCAAAATTGAATACAATTGTATTCAGTATTGAATACAAACTATGGACATCGTAAATCTGCTGTTTAAATCACAGATAAGACGGAAAATTCTTGTTAGATTTTTTGCTGACGAAAACAGGAAATTCTATATTAATGAGATGGCGAGACTTGTTGATACGTCACAGGGGACATGCAGACGGGAATTAAACAAGCTTGTAGATGTCGGTTTGCTGGTCTCGTCACAAACAGGTAATCTCCGGTATTATGATATAAATAAAAAATCTCCCTTCTCTAATGAGTTCAGGACCATTATTCAAAAAACCATAGGAATTGAAGCAATTCTCAAAAGGAAACTGCAAGGACTGAGGGGAGTTACGTATGCTTTTATTTTCGGGTCTTACGTAAAAAATGAGTTTAAGCCGGAATCGGATATTGATATAGTAATAATCGGGACTATCGGTGAATCTCATCTTATAAAAGTATTCAGAGATGTCGAAAGGGCGATTGGCAGGGAAATAAATTATCATATTTATTCATTAAGAGAATTTAAGAATAAACTTAAGACAAACTCTTTTATAAAAAATATTATTGAAAACTATAAAATAGTGGCAGGGGATGAAGGGAAATTTAGAACGCTACTTAAAAAAGCTTGAAGCCCAGGGTTTTCTTAAGAAAGAGAAAATCGGCATTGATCAGGTAAGAGCTCTCCTGGTGAGTGCAGCAAAGAATATTATTGCCTCGGAAAAGAATCTTTCCATTGATGAAGAAGCCTGTTACACCCTTGCATACAATGCAATGTTAAAAACTGCACGGGCTTTGGTATTTCTCCAGACCTATCGGCCTTCTGATGGCCGACAGCACATGACAACAATTGAAGTTGCAGGGAAAATACTCGGGAATGAATTCAGCGAACTTATACATATGTTTGATAAGATGAGAAAAAAGCGAAATCAGTTCACTTACGAGCCGATGCTCCCTCTTAGCTTGACAGAAGCAAAAAATGCCTTGAAGATCGCTAAAAAATTTCATGCTAAAGTCAGAAAATTTCTTAACGACAAATACCCGCAGCTAACTTTATTTGAATGAAGCGCAATCTCCCCGGCGACTCTCCGTTTACATTTCGAAAAGAGCGGAAGGTGAGAAGTAACTCCGTCCACTCAATCGATCTTTTCTTTCTTTAACTGTTCCAGGTATTCCCCCATTCAATTGGGAGGGAGTGATAAAGGCGTCAGGTCATCCATATGAGGTTTGGGGTTAAACCTAAAATATACACTTTACAATAATGAAAAATGTAAAAATTAGACCCTATTTATGTTGGAAAACCGGGTTAACTGTCCAGAATCTCCATTACCCTTGCATAGTGTCTGGGTTCAGACTTAAGTGGTTGCACTCATAACATCGCAAACTGATTTCTAATGCTCGGAAATCTCATAACATCGCAAACTAAATTAAGTTTTACTCTTTGTATATGGAAGTAGAGGAGCAATAATATGACCCTTAATTGGGAAAGAGAAAGACTTGATAATCTTATTGTCTTGTTTAACAACCAGTCTCTTTCTATGAGTGAAGATAGTAGCAACAACATATTGCCTCTCAAGTCTTTTTTTAATGAAATAAGCAGAACCATTAACATCAATTTTACCATGAGGATCAACTTTTCTGACAAAGGAAACTTTTCCCTTAGCAATAGGGATATTAAGATGTCCATTGGAATTGATATGTTTTTCAAGGGTAAAACTCTTTGGCAAAAATCTGAGAGACTTTCGGATGTGGTCTCTGAGTACTCCAGGGAATCTTGTGCTATGCTCTTTTTGAGTAAGCCCTCTGTGGGGTTTCTCATAGTGATAATACCGCAGGAATCGCTCATTAGTTCTTTTAAGAGCACCAAGGGTAGGACAGTTATGTCTTCTAAGGACTCTTTCTTGCCAGAGATCATTAAAACTTTCAACAGAGGCATTTCTACCTGGCTCTCCCTGTGGGATGAATACCAGATGTATTCCCATAAGCAAATGGAGACGGATAAACTGAGAGATACTGTAGGGGTAGCGTCCTCCGCCTGTGGCTGCCATCTCGTTATCCATCTGGGATACTCTGGGAATCCCCATATGTTGCCATGTTTTGATGAGATGATGACAAAGGGAGATGGTCTGTTTGTCTGGAAACTGGCTGGCGGAAACTGTATGGCCTGCCACATCCACAGTATGAAAGGAATAGAATCGGGTAACTCCCTTTGGACCTCTGAGATGTCGGGGTCCCACAATGTCTGTCTGATGGAGGTCACCCATCTTCTCTGCCTTGAAATAAGGATAAGGCTGCTTATTGCTATTTCCTTCTGGTTTAACCTTGCCTGTTTTGCCGTGACGAGCAAGTATTCTGGATATTGTAGAGATAGAAGGGGCATTGCGAATCTTTCTTTGTTTAAGCTCCCACTGTATAACCTCTGCCCCAATGCCAGAGAAGATAGATCGGCGAGTCTTGTGAGACTCCAACTCCTTCCTAATAGAGAGGATTCTTTTGAGCATAGATGCAGGGGTTTTCCTCCAGATTTGTTTTGGGACACGGCTCTTATCTTTAAGGCCTTTAATCCCATGCTCTTTATAGCGTCTGAACCATTTAGAGAGCCAGAATCTACCTCTTTGAACCACTTGGAGTATCTTTTTAAAGCTAATTCCTTCTTTGTGAAGTTGTATTGCTTTACAGCGTTTTTCATATTCATTTTGATTCTTCATCGCCTATTTCTCCTCCAAAAAGTTTTTAGAAGAAGTTTAGGCGATAGAAATTTTAGTTTGCGATGTTATGACATAATTTTAGTTTGCGATGTTATGATATAAACCCCTTAGGAACAGACGGTTTTCGAAGAAGCTTCTCAAGGCTGTCGATAG
>JAZFSN010000174.1:0-13151 GCA_036446195.1 Thermodesulfovibrionia bacterium
CGCTCTCCTCCGCCTGAGGCGGAAGCTACACCCCCGGCAAGTTAGTTAGCAGTTAACAGTTGTCAGTAAACTGCCCTTGTTTTTAGCTGAATTGACGCAGAACTTTTTATTTATGTATTATAACATTTAGAATAATCACTGATGAACCCCGTTAGATAATTAGCTGAGGGCAGGTTGAATAAGTTCTGACATTTTATCTAACGGGGTGAACATAGATGTGAGAAAAGTAGAGAGTAAAAGGTAGCGAGAAAAAAGTAAATTTCTATACTAAAAAGTATTTGAGAAACACACCTGCCTGCAGGCAGGTAGGTATGCTTGCAGTTATATCTGTGAAATCAGGGATAATTAACATTACACAAAGGAGTTTTTTTTGATAACTTTTTATAAAAAATTCAGTTTCTGGATTCTTGTAATACTTATTGTATTATTAGGGTTTTTTATATCCGAAAAATATCTGACTCCTATAAATGTCAAAAGTGTTGCTGTTCAGAAACAGGACTTGAAGGTTACTGTTACTGCAACATCTACCGGAGTTATAAAATCAGAGGTAGAGGTTAATATTACGGCCCAGCGTACAGGCATGATATCAAAACTTTATGTTGAAGAAGGAGACTGGGTAAGAGCGGGCGGCCTTATTGCTGATCTGGAAACATCTGAAGTCAGGGCAAATCTTAAAAAAGCAGAGGCAGACCTTAAAAAAGCAGAAGTAGACCTTGTTAATGCAGGGACTGAATATAAAAGAAAGGAATTACTTTTTAAAGAGGGCCTTTTTACGCAACAGCAGTTTGACGACGCACAGAGAAGACTGTCTATATCAGAGGCAGAACTCAATAAGGCAAAGGCTGCTTTGGATATTGCAAAGCTTCAGTATGAGTATTCTTTTATAAGGTCTCCTGTAGATGGTGTTGTGTCAGAAAGACATGTTGATGTTGGAGATACAGCAACGCCGGGTCCTGTGATAGCGTCTGTTGTTGATCCTGATAATTTATATATTAAGGCCCCTGTTGATGAAGCAGACGTAGGCAGTGTTATCCTCGGACAGCAGGTTAAGATAACAATGGATGCTTATCTCGGAGAGGTTTTTTACGGAAAGGTAATAAGAATATCTCCAATAGTTACAGGCACAAGACAGGAGGCAAAGACCTTTGAGGTAAGGATTTCGATGCCAGAGGATTCTTTTGCCGTAAAACCCGGGATGTCAGCTGATGTCGAGATAATAGTGGGAGAGGCAAAGGACACTCTTGTTGTTTCGTCACATGTGATAATAGATAAAGGGACTGAAAAGATTGTCTATGTGGTGGAAAACAGCAGGGCCGTAAAGAGGAAGATAGAAACCGGGCTTTTTAACTGGAATTTTACCGAGGTAAAAGCAGGGCTTGAGCAGGGAGATAAGGTTATAATCATACCTGACAGTCCTGGTTTTAAAGAAGGGGTAAGGGTCAGGATTGTTGATTCGCCTTAGAGATATCAGAAAGAGTTATGTGCTCGGAGATGTGTCTCTTGAGGTTTTAAGGGGAATAGACCTTGATATTGACAAGAGCGATTTTGTGGCTGTTATGGGGCCTTCAGGCTCTGGTAAATCTACCCTGTTGAACATAATAGGCTGCCTTGACAGGCAGACCTCAGGTACTTACCATTTTGAAGGGATTGATACGTCACATAAGCATGATAATGAATTAGCAGAAATCAGGAATAAAAAAATTGGCTTTGTCTTTCAGACATTTAATCTCCTGCCAAGCTTTTCCGCGTTTAAAAATGTTGAGCTTCCAATGGTTTACAGCGATATACCTGCTGCTGAACGCAGAGACAGGGCATTGGAAATGTTGAAAAAGACTGGAATAGGCAACCGTGCACACCATACCCCCGGCAGACTAAGCGGCGGGGAACAACAGAAAGTCGCAATTGCAAGGGCATTGGTTATGCAGCCTTCTGTGCTTCTTGCTGATGAACCCACGGGAAACCTTGACAGTCGCTCCGGCGCTGAGATTATTAGTCTTTTTAAAGAACTGAACGGGGAAGGAGTTACAATTGTTCTTGTGACGCATGAAAAGGCTGTTGCAGAAGCGGCAAAATCAATTATGACGATAAAGGACGGAATCTGTTCCAGTGGATGCTATTGAGATATTAAAGATTTCCAAAGATTCCATTCTGAGCAATAGGATCAGATCTTTTTTGACAGTGCTTGGGGTGGTGATAGGAGTGACGGCGGTCATACTTATTGTTTCAATGGGAGAGGGTGCGAGAAGATATATCCAGAACGAGTTTAACAGCCTTGGTTCGAACATACTGATTGTGGTGCCCGGTAAGACGTCCAAAGAAGGCGGAACACATATGGGGACCAGTGCAGTCAGAAAGATTGTATATGATGATGCGGTCCTGATACAAAGACGTTCAAGACATGTCCAGTACGCTATTCCTGTTATAATAGGCACTTCATTGGTAAAATACAGGGGCCGCAGCAGATCAACGTATGTCGCCGGGGTTACAGAAGACTATTTTAAAGCCAGGAATCTGTCGGTTGACAGCGGACGTTTTATAAACTCGTCAGAGGTTAATTCGAAGAGGCCTGTGTCTGTACTGGGCAGGACTGTTAAGAAAGATATCCTTGGTGATATAAATCCACTTGGTGTACTCTTGACTATAGGGGACAGTAAATACAGAGTAATAGGAGTCATGGCGCCCAAGGGTGTTACTCTGGGTTTTGATATTGACGATATAATATTTATTCCCACCACTTCTGCTAAAGAACTTTTTGATACTGACAGCCTTTTTAACATAACCATCAAGGTTCGTACAGAGCATGAAATAGAAGATGCAAAGAAAGACATAAAAGAGCTACTTATCAGAAGGCATGCTGGAGTGGAGGATTTTACCATATTAAGCCAGGATGAAATGATTGTGGCTATGGAGAAAATTTTAAAGATAATGACAACTGTGCTTGCAGGCATTGCGGCTATTTCTCTGCTGGTAGGTGGAATTGGTATTATGAACATAATGCTTGTTTCTGTAAAAGAGAGGACAAGAGAAATAGGGCTGAGAAAGGCAGTTGGCGCAAAAAACAAAGATATACTGGTCCAATTTTTAATGGAGTCTGTTGCATTAAGCATGGCTGGTGGCATTATGGGGATTGTTTTAGGTACTACATTTACTTGGTTAATCCCTGTTTTTATAACTTTCCTGCCAACAAATTTAAGCATTTGGTCAATAGTTCTGGCTTTTTTCTTCTCAATGAGTGTTGGAGTGTTTTTTGGAGTGTATCCTGCCAGAAAAGCGGCAGGCCTGGATCCTATCATTGCTCTTAGGTATGAATGAACAAGGCGTTGCGCGGGGCCGCCCCCGGCATTATACAGAGATTTAAAGGGTAAAATGGGCATTAAATTGTTTCAGAGATTATTTCCTAACAGATTAATGAGGCGTCTGGCTATAGTTTTTACCGTTATAATTTTTATTGCAGTTTTGTTTTTTCTGTTAAGAGGTCCATATTTATCAAATTCAATAAAAAGGGTTATCCAGCCTGTACTGGAGAACGCAATAGGGGAGAGAATAATTATAGATAGGGCAGTTATTAATCTCTTTCCATTTTATTTGCAAACCAAGGGTTTTAAGGTTTTTGACAAGGAAGGTAATAGATTATTGTGGGTTACAAAGATGCGGGCCTATATTGACCTGCTTGGATTGTTTTCTAAAGAAATCAGAATAAGGCGGTTAACTTTGAAAGAACCTAACCTTGTTGCGGATAGAGAGAAATTAGACAGAATCATTGGTTTAACTGAAAAATACACGTTAAAAGATAATAGTAAGAAATTCATTATCAGCCTGAAAAGCATAAAGATAACTAATGGAAGATTTATACTGACAGATTCGGAAAAAGAGAGAGGCGTTTCGGGAAGCGGGCTTAACGCAGATATAGTTATAGGAGACGCTGTAAATATTGGGCTGTCACTTAAAGAAGGGACATTAAAAATGCCGGGTTTACCAAAGCTGACTGCAGGGTTTGACGGAAGGATAAGGGTACAAGGCAGACAGATTAAGATTTTAGAGGCGAAAATTTATTCCACTGATTCATCTATTGAGGCTAAAGGTAACATATACATGTCTTCTGAAGGTAGAGTAGAGCACGGAAGTCTTTCAGGTAAAGCCAGGATATTTGCACAGACTATTGGCAAGACTTTCGGGTTGGAATGGACAAAAGACGGGGAATTGTCTTTTTCAGGCTCGGTAGAATTGGTCGCTGTGCAGGGGGCAAGAGACAGTTTAGATGGACCTAAAGTTAAATACGATTTGAAGACAAAAGGCTATTTTTATCTTGAGACGTTAATGGAATTATTAAAAGTTGATGAAAACATTACAGGACGTATATCAATTGACGGAGATCTTTATGGTATTTACCCTGAACTTACCGGAGGGGGCATGATAGATGCCAGGGATGTTGTTCTGGATAGGCTTACCCTGAATGATATAAAAGGGAAAATAATATATAAGGATAGAAGATTCAGTCTTGATGAATTCACTGCACACACTTATGGCGGCGAATTAACGGGCAGTGCATTCCTTCTTATCCCCGCTGCCGACTATTCTGTAGAGGCATCCGTGGCCAACATTAACAGTCTGCAGTTTTTTAAGTTTATAAAATGGGAACCGCCGTTTACTGAAGGCATGGTCAGCGGAGCATTTAAATTAAACAAAAAACGGGGCAGAAAGATAAACCTTGTTGCCGAAGCCTTTTATTTAAATACCTCTGAGAATATTGAAAATCTGATTATAGACAGATTGAGGGATATTAAGACTGAACTTGAACTGAGAGACGGCATTCTTACTTTTAACAACGCAATTCTTTCCACTTCAGCCTCCGACCTTTTTCTTGATGGCAGAATAGATCTTAATAGAAAGAGGCTTGATCTAAATCTGGAAATGGAGAGCCGGGATGTCTCAGACCTGACAAATCCTTACTTTAGCGGTGTAAGGGCGACTGTAAGATTCATTGGCAAGGCACAGGGTCCTACCAAAACTCCTGAGATTTCGGGGAGGATTGAAGCAGGCCCCGGAACTGTTAACGGTGAGCCATTTATGGAAATGTCAGGTGATTTAACTTACAGCCCCAAATTTCTCTCTGTGAGATTCTTAAGGGCTGTTCAGGGAGATTCAGTTTATGAGGTTTCCGGATCTATTGCCTTTAGAAAGGCAGACAGGCTTTTCTCTTTTGATGACCCTTATTACAAGGTAGAGGCAAAAATTAAAAATGGCGATGCCAGGTCATTAGTCGCTGCGGCGTATAAGGAGATGCCGATAACAGGTTTTGTTGATGGCGAGTTGTTTTTTGAAGGGGATGCCGGAGAGTTCAGAGGGAATGGCGATATAGTTTTTAAAGAGGGAGTTGTTTTCGGACAGCCGGTTGACCTTGCCTCCATAAGAGCGAATCTCTCACCCGGGAAAATTAGTTTTTCATCAGTTGAAGTATACAAAAACGAGTCAAAACTTGTTGCAGGCGGCTCTTTATTTTTTGATGAAAGATTTGAGGCCCTGATTTCATCAGACGGTATTTATCTGAGAGATTTGGCAATTTTGGATTTTGACTGGTATCCTTTTGACGCAAATTTTAGTTTAGGTATTAAAGGCTCTGGTACATTTAAGAATCCGGATATAAAATTTTCCATGAATATCTCAGAAAGTTATTTTAGAGATGCCTTGATTGGAAAGGGGCAGATAGCAGGAGAGTTAAAAGGCAAAAAACTTTTTATAAAGAGTGATTTTCCCGAGGGAATAATTACTGCTGATGCCAGAGCCCTTTTATCCGGGACATTACCGTGGGATGTAAGTATGAAATTTAATAGTGGCAGATATGATTTTCTCCTGGCAGGTTTTATGGAAGATGTGCCGAGAGACCTTTCAGCTTCATTGGAGGGCAGTGTCAGTATGAAAGGGGAGAAAGATAAGATTTCGGCCAACGCAAGATTCAGTTCCCTGAATTTTGGCCTTTACGGTTACAATTTTTATAACAATAAAGACATTGAACTGGAACTGGATAAAGATGTTTTTAGGGTAAAATCCTTCTCTATAAGAGGCGGGCATGGGGATATAACAGCTTCCGGAGAAGTTAAATTAGGCCAGAGTTATGACTTAAGACTAAATGGCGAGGTTGACCTTACCCCGCTGAAGGCTGTAACTAAGACTATTAAATACTTAAAAGGGCAGGGAAGTTTTGCTGTTGCAATCTTAGGTCCCTGGAAATCGCCGGAGCTGACCGGAGAGATAAATATCAGAGACAGTACTATTATGATTGAGGGATTTCCATACAGGATAGGTCCTGTTAACGGGGATATTTTCCTTGATAAGGATAGGGTCACTTTTGATTTTTTTAATACTGACTTTGCAGGCGGCAGGGTTGATTTGTCAGGTGCTGGTTTTCTGAAGGGGTTATCTTTGAACGGACTTACCATTTCTTCTGAAATGAAAGGGATAAGATTCAGACATGTAGAAGGGGTAAATATTGCTTTTGACGGAAAACTTTTTTTTGAATCCTCCCAAAAAAAGCAAAGACTTCTGGGTGACATAAATATCAAAAGTGCAAAGTATGATAAAAGAGTTGAATGGAAGAGCGGGCTTCTTCAACTTAAACGTGTGAAGGAGTCCCCTGTAGATAAGCAATCTTTTTTCGGCAAGACAATGCTGAATATTCATATTGCAGGACGGGACAATATTTTTATTGATAATAATATAGCAAGGATGCCGGTTGAGGTGGACCTTAATGTTCAGGGGACAATTGCCCAGTATGGTCTTATTGGCAGGCTTGAAACTAACGAGGGAGCAATATTCTTCAGAGGCAATGAATTTGAAATTATAGATGGAAGCGTGGATTTTATTGAGACCAATAGGATTGTTCCCGTCTTTCATATTCAGGCAGAGACTTTTACCAGAGGATATCGCATAAGACTGAATCTTGACGGCCCGTCTAATAAGTTTGCCATGTCACTTTTTTCAGATCCTCCGCTAACTGATATGGATATACTTACACTGCTGACTACCGGCAGGATTAGCGAAGAAGCAAAGGGTTTTGAAAGCGGTATCGGTACAGGAGAAGCAACTGCCTTCCTTACCGGAAGGATGCAGGATGTGATAGAAGAGAGATTTAAAGATATAACGGGCTTTGAACGTTTTGAGGTTGATCCGTATACTACTACAGCTGGGGCAGTCAGCCAGAAAATTACAGTCGGAAAGCGGCTTCTTGAGGACAAACTGTTTGTAACGTATTCAACTTTAATTGGAACGACAGAAGAACATATTATCAAGCTGCAATACAATCTGAGCAAAAATTTGTTTATTATTGGGTTAAGAAATGAAATAGGAAGTGTTGGGGCAGATTTTAAATACAGATTTGAATTTAAATAAACACACCTGCCTGCCGGTAGGCAGGGATAATCACAGATTAAAAAACACAGATGATCACAGATGAACAAACACAGATGGACACGTCACCCATTCTCCGTCTCTTTATTTCGCCCTGTTTCCATTTCACCGTATCAGCCGTTCTCATCTTAATTATGCTTGTACTTTCTTATTTCTTGATGCCTGCTCCTGCTTTTGCAGCGGATTCAGAATTGGTCATTAAAGCAATAGAAATTCAGGGTCTAACGCGCATAAAGAAGGAAGAGTTTAAAAATATGATTAACCTGCACGTAGGGGACATTCTTGACAGAGATATTTTAAAAACAGATATAAAGAGGGCATTTAAAAAAGGTATTTTCCTTGATATAGAGGCTGTGGCAGAGCCGTATAAAGATGGTATTAAATTAAAGTACATTGTTGACGAACTGCCTGTTGTTAAACATATCGTAATAGAGGGAAACAGTAGAATATCAAAAAGACAAATTAAAAAGGCATTTATTTTCAGGAAAGACGAAGACTTTAAGGAAGACCTTCTTGATGGTGGCAGAATTCTTTTGCAGCATTTTTATTTCATAAGGGGTTTCCCTGATGCGAAAGTCAAAATCGGTATTGAGAAAGACAAGGCCTCTAATAAAGTAAATATTAATATTCAGATAAGGGAAGGAGAGCCTTTGGTTATTAAAAGTATAAATATATTGCCTGAAGCCGGAAACCATATAAAACTTTCTGAAGGTGACTTTTTTGATATGGGGCGAGTACAGAATGACATTGAGAGACTGAAAAGGTATTACAGAAAACAAAAATATATAAACCCGGTTATAGGCAACTATGAATTTAAAGACGGCGAACTCACAATCCCGATTACCCCTGGACCAAGATTGGAAGTTGTTTTCAAAGGGAACGCGATTTTTGGATCAAAAAAGCTTTTAAAGGAGGTTACATTTCTGGATGATAAAGAGGTTACCGGTGAACTCGTACAGGATGTTGCATACAGGATTGAAAGGCTTTATCAGAAAAAGGGATATAATTATATACAGGTATCAGGCGGCATTGAAAAAGAAGAAAATCTTATCAGAGTTATATTTTTTATATTTGAGGGTAAAAAAACAACTTTAAGAGAAATAAAATTTGAGGGCATAAATATCTCTCCAGAGGCTGTCAAGGCCATTATCCCGCTGAGAGAACACAAGCCATTTGACCGGGGGCTTTTAAATGCCTCCAGAGAATCAATAATTGGTTTTTATAATGCCCTGGGCTATCTTGAAGCAGATGTCAAAGAGATTAAGGAAGATTTTCTGAGGGACGGCGGTGAACTAAGTATTACATTTATAGTTCATCATGGACCTCAGACAAAAGTTAAAAAGGTTAACATTACGGGCAACATGGCAGTCAGTACCTCTGAAATTAAAAAGGTGTTGCAGATAAATCCGGAAGACCCGTTTAACGAGATTGATATCGGGGATGCGCGGTACAGAATTCTGTCTCTTTACAGTAAAATTGGTTATATAAATGCAGAAGTTGAAGCAGAAAATATACTTGATAATGGTTCGGCTGCAGTTACCTTTAAAATAACAGAAGGTGAACCTTTTGATTTTGGAAAGATAATTATTCGCGGTAACGAAAAGACCAGGGATAAGATAATACGAAGAGAATTTCTCATTGAGGAGGGCAAACCTTATCATTATGAGGCACTTTTTCTTACCAGACAGCACCTTTATAAGCTCGGTCTTTTTACTGATATTTCAATTAAGCCGCTTGAGTCTTCAGGTTTAAAGAGACCGGTCAGAGAGAAAGAAAAAACCCATATACAGGATATACTTGTTGATTTAAAAGAAGGTAATCCAGGTGCCGTGGAGCTTGGTGTTGGTTATGGTGATTATGAAAAACTCAGGGGATTTTTTGACATGAGCTACAGTAACCTTGGCGGCTATAATCGGCGGATAGGGTTACGGGCAGAATTGAGTTCAATAGAAAGTAGATATTTACTAAATTTTAGAGAACCATGGCTTTTTAACAAGCCGTCATTGCCATTGAATGTTTCCCTCGTAAAAGAAAACATAAAATCAGTGAATATTGATACAAGAGAGATAAGGTACAAGGTGGACAAGCTATCTTTGCTCGTGGGCGTTGAGAAGGAATTAACAAGCCGGCTTAAAGCAAGCCTTAATTATGAATATACTATTGTTAAGACTACCGATGTAGAGCCAGGTGTGGTTTTAAGTAAGGAGGACATAGGTACTCTTGGCATAAGCAGTATTTACCCATCGCTGTTTTATGATTCCCGTGACAATCCTTTTAACCCTGCTTCTGGTTACTTCGGGGGGATTGTATTGAAATTTGCATCCCGTGCCTTTCTGTCCGAGACAGAATTTGTTAAGGTGGTTTTTCAAAATGCATGGTATTCCCGGATAAAGAAAGGTCTTATTTTTGCTTTTGCCATTAAAGGCGGTATAGCTCACGGTTTTGGAGATACAGTTGAACTTCCCATAGTTGAAAGATTTTTTCTTGGGGGCAGAACTACGGTAAGGGGATACGACCACGATGCTCTCGGGCCGAAAGGAGCGGATGACAGTCCTACTGGCGGGAATATATTTGCCCTGGCAAACGGGGAGCTGAGAATATCTCTAGGTAGAGGCTTTGGCATGGTCACTTTTATTGATGGTGGAAATATCTGGAAAAAGATAAGTGAAGTAAATTCGGTTCTGCGATATACGACTGGTTTGGGCTTAAGGTACATTACACCGGTGGGTCCCGTGAGGCTGGACTATGGACATAAGTTAAACAGGGAAGGCGGGGAGAGTGCGGGTGAAATACATTTCAGTTTTGGCCATGCATTTTAAAACAGTTAGGAGTTAACAGTGATGAGTGAACGGTTAAAGAAAATATATTTTGTTTTTTTACTGGTTACTTGTTACCTGTCACTGGTCACCGTTGTTAATGCTGAGGTCCTTGATAGAGTAGTAGCTGTTGTAAATGATGAGGTTATTTTGCTGAGCGAGTTTAATGAGGCATCTCAAATAGCTGTAGGTTTGGGGTTGGATCTTACAAAAGGGGAAGTTCTGGAAGGATTGGTAAACAGGCTCCTTCTTTTAGAACAGGCTGAAAAATTCACCAGGGAGAATATCTTTGCCGTTAAGACGGTAATGGACGAAAATGTCCTTATCAATGAGTATATAGAGAAAAGGTTAAGGGCATTCATACGCATATCCTTTGATAGAATCGATTCCTTTTATGAGGAGAACAGGGAATTTTTTGCGCCCCAGGACAAATCAGCCGCAACTTACACCCATGATTTTTATGATGTGAGAGATGAAATAGAGGCATATCTAAGGGAAGAGGAACTCAGGAAAAGGCTGATCAAACATATAGAGGAATTAAAGAAGAAGGCGTATATAAGGATACAATTACAACGGAGCACAGATGGTCGCTGATGAGAAATACACCTACCTGCTCTATGAGTCGTAGACAGGCAGGCAGGGATTCACAGATTTTTTAAAGTAGCGAGTTGCCCCGTAAAGTCCCGTTAAAAACATCCTCCCATGGAGAGCCTAAATCAGGGTTTCTATGATAAGACTCTAATCGTTTATCAACAAATACGATTTCATTTACGGTATTTTGAGTAAACGTAATAAGATGCCTTTTGAGTTTTGTGACAAGAGAGGCACTGATTATTGAACTTTTTTTAACTTTGTAAATTAACGAATGCTTACAGCATTCAGCCTCTTAACCTCAGCCATGCCAGGGTTTTTCATCCATTTCCACTTTTAATCCAAACAACAATTTATTGAACCCACTAAACAAATCAACAACTGCCATCAATTCGAGAATACCTTCATCATCCAGTCCTAACTTCCGCACCGCAGAAGTATGAACTTCGAGTCAGTATTCGCATCCCATCGTGGCGGATACTGCCACCGCGATGATTTCCTTTGTTAAATTGTCAAGTTTGCCTTTTTTGTCGTGCATAATTGCTTTGGTTTTGTTCCAGGTTGTCTCTAAATAATCAGGCTTGTGAGCCATAATCTTATACATATTTGGAACAAAATCAATTCCAAGTGATTCTTTTATTTCGCTGTAGATTTTTTGGACTTTTCCTGTTGCCTTGTCTTCATCAATCATTTTGATGGATGCCATATTACTCCTCCTTGCCAATCATTTATGTCTTGTAAACAATTCAAAAATCCTTCATGCCTTCCAAGTTCTAATGAACGAGCTGCATAACGTCATAGTCAGGGGCAAGAACCATTGTCAAGCCTGTCCGCCTCTGGTAGGGGCAGACCCCAATTGTGCCATTATGGATGTTCCCTATGCTTTCAGGTACCTCAGCTGTTGCACACAGGTTTCCATTTAGCGACCAAATCGGCCTTTTCAGCCTCCCGCACACCCTCGGACGGGGAGCTGAAGTGCGCATGAACGTGTGTAGCACCGTTACTTTTAGCGCAAAATTCCTTTTCACGATCCGATAGTCCTTCGTCAAAATCCCTGGTCTGTCCGATGTAAACGGAAATCCATTCTCCCGTTTCAGTTTGCTTGGTGAAAATGATGTTGCCAGCTACCTTTCTGAACTGCGATTCTATCGGATGAATCCAATATCCGTACTTCCTTCCAGATTCTCCGGACCAGTAAATGTCAGGTGGGTTCATGTTCCTTCTCCTCCTTCTGTGTTTGGATGCAGGGATGATGTTAAATAAAAGGAATCTTTACCCCGTTAAAAGAAAGCCTTCGATGAAATCTGAGGTTAAAAAATCTGTCGCAGTCAGTGGTCTAAAGCCACCGATACGCGACACCTTTTTAACGGGGTTTACAGCACGAATATGTTTTGTAACCTGCATTTTTGACCTTTCAAAATTTATTTTGCATAACGCTGCAGATCAGCCCCTTGCTGCTTCGTTTTGCCCCGTGAAATGCCTTTGCATTTCCGGGACTTAGTCCCTGAAATCGCTTTGCGATTTCTATGGGCAAGCAAAAGCGAAGTAAAACGGCGGGGGCTGCATTTGCCTTGTTAGGGTTAGATTTTCAAGTATGTAGAATTCAGAAATATGCTTTTCAGGTAAAATTTATTCTACATATTCTGCTATCTTCATATCAGTTTTGATTAAATCATTCACGACCTTAGAGATATCAGAATTTTTCTTCTCAGCAATGCTTTCGACAAAGGAAAGGGTCTTAGGTTCAAGATAAATAGGAAAATTCAGTATTGCTTTTTTATTATAAAATTTACCTCTCTCTCCCTTTGAAAAATCATATTCTTTCTTCATTTCACAACTCCATATATTGTTTTTTCTCATTCTTTGTTGCCTTACGGCTTGATATTATTCTAATGGTAACATTATCTTTATCTATTTGCTCGAATGTATGATGAAGAGTAAGCAAAAAACCATTTGAAGCCAATCCCAAAGTAATCCATCTGTCTTCATCTCCACTATGTTCATCATCATATTTTGATATTGCCCGTGGGTCTTTAAATACCGTTCCAGTAAGTTCAAAGCTAACTTTGTGTTTTATTTATTTTTGCCTTTTTTGGATCCCACTCAAAATTATACTTCAAATTTTATCTCCATATTTATTCTACCATTAGGTGCGCGCTCTAAAATTGGAATTTATTAATACCTTTGTCATTTTTATTAAATCTAACATTAAAATCAGTGGCGCTGAGCCTGTCGAAGCATCCACTGGATTTGCTGGTTAGGATTTTATTTTTATAATTTGTAGTGATTTGTCCAATGTAAAGTTTACCCGCCTTGGGTGGGGGCAGACCCCTTTATCCG
>JAZFSN010000175.1:0-5661 GCA_036446195.1 Thermodesulfovibrionia bacterium
AATCGGGAGGCATTTTGATGAAGAGTCAATTTTAAAAGTTGCACATGCTTATGAGCAGGCAACAGACTGGCATAAAAAGAAACCGAATCTATAGCCATAAAAACATAGAAAAAAACGTTATAGGTTACAAGTTATTTGTTAATAGTTTATACGAACCTGCCTGCCGGCAGGCAGGTAACGATTAACATTTAACTAATAACGGTATTCTCAAAGGAGTATTCATGGAATACGGAGTAGTTATAGGCCTTGAGATACATGCTCAGCTCTTAACTGAGTCCAAAATGTTCTGCGGATGTTCCGCAAAATTCGGCGCTGAACCTAACACTCAGACATGTCCGGTATGCACAGGTATGCCGGGTGTTTTGCCTGTAATTAACAAAAAGGCAATTGAATATGTCATAAAGACAGGTATAGCAATGAACTGCGAGATTTCATCTTACAGCAGATTTGCAAGAAAAAACTATTTTTACCCCGATCTTCCAAAGGGCTATCAAATAAGCCAGTATGAGCTTCCTGTATGCGGTCACGGCTCTGTTGAAATAGACATAAATGACCCGGATGGGGGTAACGGCCGTAAAATAAAAAAAATAGGGCTGACACGAATCCATCTGGAGGAAGATGCCGGTAAAAATATACATGTTGATATGACCCGGCGGGATAGATCCTTACCGGGATTCAGGGACGGTGCAGGAGATTACAGCCTTGTGGATTTGAACAGGGCGGGTATACCGCTCATGGAAATTGTCTCAGAGCCTGACATCAGCACTCCTAAAGAAGCTGTGGAGTTTATGAAAAAATTAAGAATGATTCTCCGCTATCTCGGGGTCTGCGACGGCAATATGGAACAGGGCTCTATAAGATGTGATGCAAATGTATCTGTCAGGCCCAATGAAAAGAAAGAGTTTGGCACAAAAACAGAAATAAAAAACATAAACTCTTTTAAATTTGTTGAACAAGCCCTTGATTATGAGATAAGACGCCAGATAAAAATCCTTAAGAATGGAGGGAAAATTATCCAGGAGACAAGACTCTGGAACCCAAACAAAGAAATTACGGTATCCATGCGGTCAAAAGAGGAAGCACATGACTACAGATATTTTCCTGAACCTGACCTTGTGCCGGTAGAAGTTGAAAGCTCATGGATAGAAAAAATAAAAAGTACTATTGCAGAACTTCCTGACACCAGAAAAGATAGATTTATCAATCAATACACTCTCACAAAACATGATGCTGAGATGTTGACAGCTGAAAGGTCCATGGCAGACTGGTTTGAACGGGCGGTAAAACTTGGAGGCAACCCAAAAAGTGTCTGTAACTGGATGAAAGGTGAGCTGATGAGGCTTCTCAATGAGGGAAATAAACAAATTGAAAAATGCAACTTGAAACCCGAGCATCTCGCAGGTTTGTTAACACTCATAGAAAAGGACATAATAAGCGGGAAGATTGCCAAGAGCGTATTTGAAGAAATGTATAAAACCGGCAAGGATGCTGGTAATATAGTAAAAGAAAAAGGCCTTGTTCAAATCAGTGACAAGACGGACATAGAAAAAGCAGTAAATGAAGTATTAGAAAAAAACCCAAATGAAGTTGAAAGATACAGGGCAGGCGAAGAGAAACTTTTAGGATTTTTTGTGGGTCAGATAATGAAATTAACGAAAGGCAAGGCAAATCCCAAGATTTTGAATAAGCTTTTAAAGGAGAAGCTTGCCTGAAATGGAAAAAATTCTTGTTATAGAAGACAAGGACTCCATGGCACAGATGCTTAAGGAGACTCTTGAACTGGAAGGTTACAGGGTTATAATTGCGAAGGATGGAGCTGAGGGTATTAGAAGGCTAAAAGACACAAAAGTGGATGTTGTACTTACTGACCTTAAATTGCCAAAAAAAGGGGGACTTGATGTCCTGAAGGTCTCAAAAGAGGAAAATCCTCATATTCCCGTGATTGTAATGACCGCCTTTGGTTCTATTGAAACCGCAGTTAATGCCATGAAATCAGGTGCCTATGACTTTATAACAAAACCCCTGAACACAGACCACCTTCTTATGCTCATAAAAAGGTCTCTTGAAAATCAGAGGCTCATTACTGAGAATATGCTGCTTAAGGATACGCTGTCAAATCAGGCCGGAATGCCTGCTATAATAGGGAAAAGTCGCATTATGCTTGAAGTTGCGGGTAATATCCAGAAAGTCGCACCTGCAAAGACAAGCGTTCTTCTTCTCGGGGAATCAGGCACAGGAAAAGATCTTTTTGCAAGGGCAATACATTTTCTCAGTCCAAGAAAGGACCATCCGTTTATCCCTATAAATTGTGCGGCAATACCAAGGGAACTTCTTGAATCCGAACTTTTCGGGTATGAAAAAGGGGCATTCACAGGGGCAGAAGAAAAAAAGCTCGGCAAATTTGAGCTTGCTGACAAAGGCACAGTATTCCTGGATGAGATTGGCGAAATGGAAATGAGTCTACAGTCAAAGCTGCTGAGGACACTTCAGGGAGAAGAGATAGAAAGGATTGGGGGCACAAAGCCCGTTAAGGTAGAGGTCAGAATAATTACAGCCAGCAACAAAGACCTCGAAGCAGAGGTGGCTAACAAGACCTTCCGTGAAGACCTGTATTACAGACTGAACGTTTTCCCCATTGAAATTCCACCCCTGCGGGAAAGGAAGGATGATATCCCTGCTCTCGTTGAACACTTCATATCCAAATATTCAGCAGAAATGAAAATTAAACAAAAAAATATTACAGCAGATGCAATGGATACACTAAAAAATTACTACTGGAAAGGCAATGTCAGGGAACTTGAAAATGTTATAGAACGGGCATTGATACTTTGCGACGGAGACACAATAACACATAACGAGGTCAGACTAAATTCTTTAACCACAAGCAATATCCCTTTAGACGGGACACTTGAGGATACTGCAAAGGCAGCACTTAAAGTTGCAGAATCCCAGAGAATCAAAAAAGCACTTGAGGACACTCACGGCAATAAAAGCAGGGCTGCTGAACTTCTAAAGGTCAGCTATAAGACTCTTCTAACTAAAATCAAAGAATACAAAATATAAAACCCTTAATTCCGGATTTTGATATTTGTTTTCTAATGTACTATCTAAGAGGAGCGAATTTTGTGGGTAATCTATGCCCTTTTAGCTGCTTTTCTGTTTGCAACTAGTGATGCCTTAACCAAACGTGCACTGGTCTCAAGGGACGAGTATTTTGTAGCATGGATAAGGCTGATATTTACGTTGCCCGTTCTTTTGGTTAGTCTTGCATTTATCGAAATTCCCCACCTTGACAAAACCTTCTGGTCTGCAACCTTAATAGCCCTGCCTTTAGAAGTAATTGCCATTATCTTATACATAAAGGCTTTAAAGGTTTCTCCTATTAGTCTTACCATGCCTTTTCTTGCGCTTACCCCAATATTTCTGATATTCACCGCATACCTGCTTTTAGACGAAAAGGTTTCTTTCCAGGGTGGCATGGGGATACTTCTTATTGCAACAGGCAGCTATACGCTCAATATCCATAAGATGCGTATGTCACCTCTGCAGCCCGTAAAGGCGATATTTAAAGAACGCGGTTCAATTTTGATAATTGTTGTAGCCTTTATTTTCAGCATCACCTCTTCTCTCGGCAAAATAGCGATTGAACACTCGTCACCCATCTTTTTTGGCAGCCTCTATTTTATACTGGCTACTCTACTGTTTACACCAATAGCGTTAGGAAAGAATAAAGGCAGAATCATCATTACTAAAAAAGATATAATACCCTTCGCGTCAATAGGAATCACCTACTCTTTGATGATTTTCTTCCATATGATTGCACTGAGCATTACAAAAACTGCCTATATGATTTCAGTAAAACGCATAAGCATACTTTTCAGCGTTTTTTACGGTTACCTCTTATTCAAAGAGAAGAGGATTGCCGAAAGAACAACCGGCAGCGTGTTAATGCTTGCAGGATTCGTTTTAATTGTGTTCAGCTGATAAACCCCGTTAGAAGACCTTCACCCTTCTAATGAGTTGGCTCACACCAGGCATTTCTTCCAAAGGCGGATCCGCCTAAGTGAAAAACCCCTGTCTCTCCTCGAGCCGGTCATATAGGCCTTGACTCTAAATTACTTTGCTGTTATAAAATGAATAGTGAGCCTGCCTACCGGACAGGCAGGCTAAAGGCGAGCGAATAGAATGCCAAGCGAGCGAATAGCGAGTGAATATAGTAATAAACAATTCCTTACATTCGTATTTCTGCAAGGAATACATAATAATAAGTAAGTCCTTACATTAGTGTTACCTCTGGTAACACAACGCAGGGAAATTATCTATTTGTTAATATTCGTTCACTAACTTTCACTAAACGTTCGGGGTTTCCGCAGGGAACACTAAATGAATAGTGAGCCTGCCTGACGGCAGTCAGGCTAAAGGCGAGCGAATAGAATGCAAAGCGAGCAACTAGTGAGTGAATATAGTAATAAACAATTCCTTACATTCGTATTTCCACAGGGAATACATAATAATAAGTAAGTCCTTACATTAGTGTTACCTCTGGTAACACAACGCAGGGAAATTATCTATTTGTTAATATTCGTTCCTGCCTACCGGCAGGCAGGCACTAACATTCACTAAACATTTGTTTTTCCACAGGGAAAACTAATACAGAGAGAATTATCTCTTGATTACACAGATTTCCACATGATTACACAGATTCTGATATGCTCTACAATACTTTTTAATCGGTGTAATCTGCACCTTACATGAAGGTTCTTATTACAGGAGCAACAGGCTTTGTTGGAAGCCACCTGGCTGAGAGACTCCTCAAAAACGGCCATGAGGTCACCTGCCTTACAAGAAATGTTTCCAATCCTGGCTGGCTTGAAGGTCTGGATATAAAGTTCATCGAGGGAGACTGTTCCAATAAAGCTTCCATAAGCGAATGTTTAAGTGGTTTTGATTATATTTTCCATTTATCCGGATTAAGAAAGACTAATTTTAAGGATGATTTTTATACAGTAAACACGAGGGGCACTGAAAATATTATAAATATGATTGTGAAAAAAAATCCGAATATCAAGAGGTTCGTTTATTTAAGCAGTCTTTCAGCTTTTGGGCCTAAAGTCAATGATTATATGCCCACAGAGGAGCAGGAACCCCATCCCGTGTCAGATTACGGGGCCAGTAAACTGAACGGAGAAAATACCGTACTTAAATACAGAGATACCCTACCAATTACCATACTCAGGCCCTCCGCAGTCTATGGACCACGGGACAGACACATGTTTTTGTTATTTAAATATATAAAAAGAGGTTTTCTGCCCTATTCGGGTGATGGATACACATCTCTGATTTATGTAGATGACCTGATAGATGCCATCATACTTACCGGAGAAAAAGAAAATGCTATCGGAAAAATATATTTCATTTCAGATGGTATAAGATATTCTAATGAGGAAATTACAAAAGAGATAGCTAATGTCCTGAATGTCAGACCCCTGAAGATCAAAATTCCCAAAACTATTTTATCAACGATTGGCTTTTTTAACGAAAGAATTAGTACTATTACTGGTAAAAGCGCAATAATAAACAGAGACAAAATAAAGGAGCTTGTTTATAAAGATTGGGTATGTGACATAACGAGGGCAAAAAATGATCTCTGCTTTAAACCGG
>JAZFSN010000176.1:0-8257 GCA_036446195.1 Thermodesulfovibrionia bacterium
ATTTGGATTATGGTCCCTGCTGGAAAAGCTACAGAGGAGACAATAAACAAAATAGCTCCTTTATTAGAAAAAGGAGATATCCTTGTTGACGGCGGAAATTCTTTTTACAAAGATTCCATAAGAAGGGCAGGGTGGCTTGAAAAGAACGGAATATCCTTCCTTGATGCTGGCACAAGCGGCGGGATATGGGGACTGAAGATAGGATACTGTTTAATGATAGGAGGGAACGCAGAGGCGTTTGTTAAAGTTGAGCCGGTCTTCAAAACGCTTGCTCCTGAAAACGGTTATGCACACGTGGGCCCGAGCGGCGCCGGGCATTTCGTAAAAATGGTACATAACGGCATTGAGTATGCAATGCTGCAGGGTTATGCAGAAGGGTTTGAGATTATGAATGTAAAGCAGGAGTTTAACCTGGATTTAGAGAGGATATCGAATTTGTGGAACCATGGCAGTGTTATACGGTCGTGGCTGTTGGAGCTTGCAGAGAATGCATTTAAAAAAGATTCCCGTCTTGATTCAATTAGGGGCTATGTTGAAGATTCCGGGGAAGGACGCTGGACTGTGGCAGAGGCAATAGAGAAAAATGTACCGGCTCCGGTTATTACCCTGTCCCTCTTACAGCGGTTTTGTTCCAGGCAGGAAGAGTCTTTTAGCGCTAAAGTAATAGCAGCCCTTCGTAATGAATTCGGGGGCCACGAGGTTAAGAAAAGCAAATAAAAATTAAAAAATATTTTTGTGAAATTAATAAGTCTTTTTATGTCATTCCCGCCTGCCGGCAGGCAGGCTTGTCGGGAATCTTTCTTTCGATTCCGAACACGTCGGAAGGATTGCGGACAAGCCGCAATGACAAAAACTGCTCTGTTAATGTCGCTTTACTTATGAACTCATTATTAACTGAGGAAAATAAAAGGAGACAGTTTTATGTCTAAAAAGTCAATTGATATCGCTGAGTTAAAGGAAAAGGCCCGCCAGTTCAGAAAAGAAGACCTTGAGATAATCACAAGAGCCGGTTCAGGCCATCCCGGAGGTTCACTCTCTGCTGTTGAAATACTCACCAGCCTTTATTATTATAAAATGAATCACAGGCCCAAAGAGCCGGATTGGCCCCTGCGTGACAGGTTTATAATGTCTAAAGGCCATGCCTGCCCCATTGTTTATGTTATTCTGGCCAACTGCGGGTATTTCCCCAAAGAAGAACTGAAAACATTCAGAAAATTCAATTCGCGCCTTCAGGGCCATATTTATATTGATGTACCCGGTGTCGAGCATGCCACAGGGTCTCTCGGACAGGGCCTTTCGGTTGCCAACGGGATTGCGCTCGGAGCCCGTATCCGTAATGTTAGCTATAATACCTACTGCCTGCTCGGAGACGGTGAAATCCAGGAAGGCTCGGTATGGGAGGCGGCCATGACTGCGGCGCATCATAAAATCGACACTGTATGCGCTATCATTGACTGTAACAAGATACAGCAAAACGGTCCTGTTATTGAAATAAAAAACGAAGAACCGATTATGGATAAATGGAGGGCATTCGGGTGGCACGCCATTGAAGTTGACGGGCATAATTTTGAAGAGATAATAGCGGCATTAGATGAGTTTGAGACTGTAAAAGGGAAACCCACCCTTATCAAGGCAAATACGGTCAAGGGCAAAGGGGTGTCTTTTATGGAGGGGCAGTCCAAATGGCATGGGAAGGCCCCTAAAAAAGAGGAACTGGCAGCAGCACTGAATGAACTCGGTTTTTAGAATTAGAAGGGGGAACTTTTATGCCTGAAATGAAAGCTACGAGAGATGGTTTTGGAGAAGCTCTTTTAGAGTTAGGGCGGGAAAACAAAAATATAGTTGTGCTTTCAGGGGACCTTGAAGACTCTACCCGCGCAGAGTATTTTAAAAAAGAGTTTCCTGAAAGATTTTTTAATCTGGGCATTGCCGAACAGGATGTCATTGGAACAGCGGCGGGAATGAGCATGGACGGGCTTGTCCCTTTTGCCTGTTCGTTCGCTGTTTTTCTGACGAACCGCGCCTATGATATCCTCAGATTAACTGTCTGCTATAATAACAGGAACGTCAAGATAATAGGCTCTCATGCAGGGCTGACGGTAGGTCCTGACGGGGCAACAGCGCAGTGCCTTGAAGATTTTGCCATAATGCGTGTCCTCCCAAACATGACGGTTCTCTGTCCGGTTGACGCTCTGGAAGCAAAAAAGGCAACGCGGGCCATGGCTGAAACAGCCGGCCCGATATATATGAGGTTAAGCCGCCCTCCGTTTCCAGTCATTACAAAAGAAACAGACATTTTTGAGATAGGCAGGGCAAATGTTATCAGAGAGGGGAAGGATGTTACAGTGATTGCATGCGGATTTATGGTATCTGAAGCGCTCAGGGCGGCAGAGCTTCTGGAGAAAGACAATATTGGAGCGAGAGTAATCAACATGCATACAATAAAGCCGATAGACCAGGCTGCTATTATTAAGTCTGCTCAGGAAACAGGTGCGGTTGTAACAGCAGAGGAACATCAGATGAACGGAGGGCTGGGAAGCGCTGTTGCAGAAGTTCTTGTCCGGAATATTCCGGTGCCTGTTGAGATGGTTGCGGTAAACGACAGCTTTGGCGAATCAGGAGAATCTGAAGAACTGCTTAAAAAACATAAACTGACAGATGTTGATATAGCAAACGCGGCAAAAAAAGCCTTAAACAGAAAAAAAAGGAGCTGAGCAATGGCAGGCACAAAGATTGAAGAGCTGGCCGGTTTAGGTCAAAGCATATGGCTGGACAGCATCAGCAGGTCAATGATTGAAAATGGAAACCTTCAGGCGCTTATTAATAAAGGCTTAAGAGGGATGACATCTAATCCGACCATTTTTGAGCAGGCAATCAGCTCAGGTTCTGACTATGATAAAAAAATAAAAGAGTTGAATGGACAGGGAAAGTTTACCTTTGAGATATATGATGACCTGACAATCAGGGATGTTCAGGATGCCGCAGACCTGTTCAGGCCTGTTTATGAAAAAACAGGCGGGCTGGACGGATATGTCAGCCTTGAGATTAACCCTAAACTGGCTTTTGATACCGGTGAGACAATTAAAGAAGGAAAAAGACTGCATGAAAAGGTAAACCGCCCTAATGTAATGTTTAAAGTGCCTTCGACAGAGGAAGGATTTAATGCAATAGAGGAGCTGCTGTCAGAGGGTATAAATGTCAATATCACCTTGATATTTTCCGTGGAACAATATGTAAAGACAGTTAGGGCGTTTTTAAATGGAATGAAGAGACTGCATGAGAAACAGGGGGATGTCAGCAAGGTCTCTTCAGTGGCAAGTGTTTTTGTAAGCCGCATTGATACTGCCACTGACAGTTTAATTGACGAAAAATTATCCGTAGAACAGGACTCCGGCATAAAAGACAAACTCAGGTCTTTAAGGGGAAAGGCTGCGGTAGCAAATTCCAGATTAATCTTTCGGAAATATTTGGAGATATTTTCAGGAAATGAGTTTCAGCCGTTGAAAGACAAAGGCGCGGGTGTCCAGAGAGTGCTCTGGGGCTCTACTGGAACCAAAGACCCTGATTACAGTGATATTAAATATGTTACAGAATTAATCGGCAGTCCCACAGTAAATACATTGCCGCAGAAAACAATTGACGCTTTTTTAGACCATGGCATTGTTAAGGAATCCCTTACCATGGATTTAAAACGGGCTGAAGAAGTTATTAATGCCCTGAAGGGTTTTGGTATTGATATAAACACTGTCTGCGCAAAACTGCTTGATAAAGGGGTGATTGCCTTTGAAAGGTCTTTTGATTCGCTGTTGAATACTATTGAAATCAGGAAAAAGGGTTAATCTCAGAGGATTTTATTCAAAACTCCAGGCTATTAAATATCATGGTTCTTTTGTAAATAGTGTAAAAGAACTCTTAAAGGCTGTCAGGGCAAAGAACTTATAATGGAAGATTTAAGTGTTGAACAGTTAAAGACAGGGGTCTTTGAAAAGGACGGGCAGGCAGGTTCTGACCAGTTCTGCGAGATAACTCCTGAAAGGATTGATATTCCCCTTTTTACCATGGTTATATTTGGAGGAACCGGTGATCTGTGCAGAAGGAAACTCATGCCGACACTGTATCACCTCTGTATAGATCAAAATCTGCCTGACGATTTCTCAATTATTGGGTTCGCTTCGAGCAAACGGTCTGATGAGGAATACCGTGAATTGATGAAAAAAGCAATTCGGGATTTCAGCGAAGATACGTTTAGCATGGAACGCTGGGATAAGTTCAGCAGGCATCTTTATTATGTCCAGGGGAATTTTGAGGATAACAACAGCTACAAAAAACTTTCTGAGCGATTAGATGAGCTGACAAAGCCATCAGGAAAAGACGCAAGGGAGATTATCTTTTACCTGGCTGTGCCCCCCAACTTCCTGTCAGATATCGTTGAGAGATTATCATTTTGCAAACTTTGCAAAGGGATATTTAACACCCGCCTGATAGTGGAAAAACCCTTTGGAAGGGACAGGACTTCAGCTTCCGAGCTGAACAAACTCATTGCCAGTGGGTTTGATGAAAGTCAGGTGTACCGGATTGATCATTATCTGGGCAAGGAGACAGTCCAGAACATTATATTCTTCCGTTTTGCCAACAGTATTTTCGAGCCTCTCTGGAACCGGAGATACATAGACCATGTCCAGATTACAGTTGCTGAATCGCTTGGAATTGAGCACAGGGGACGGTTTTATGAAGAATCTGGCGTGATAAGGGATATTGTGCAGAATCATATGATGCAGCTTCTGGCCCTTGTTGCTATGGAACCGCCGATTGGTTTTGAAGCAGATTTTATCCGCGATGAAAAAATAAAGGTATACAGAATTATACGCCCTATGGATGAAAAGTATATAGATGAGTTCACTGTGCGCGGCCAGTATAGGGCAGGAAAGGTAAACGGCAGAGAAGCGCCAGGTTACCGGGATGAAAAAGACACTGCTGAAGATTCAGACATACCCACCTATTTTGCCTCCAAATTCTATATAGACAGCTGGCGCTGGGCAGGCGTGCCTTTTTACCTGCGTACAGGCAAGCGCATGACGAAGCGCGTCACCGAGATAAGCATCTTTTTCAAACAGCCACCGCTCAGGCTATTCAGCGCTTCATGCGAAATAATAGAGCCGAATATTCTTGTTCTCGGAATACAGCCTCATGAAGAAATTTCATTGCGCTTTGGAGTGAAACGCCCCGGTATTGGCAATCAGCTTTATCCTGTTAATATGACGTTTAATTACGAAAAAGATATAAAGGGCAGCGTTCATTTTCCATTGCCCTATGAACGGCTGTTGATTGACTGCATTAAGGGAGACCAGAGCCTTTTTGCTCGACAGGATGGGATTGAGGCAATGTGGACAGTGGTTGACCCTATTATTGACAGGTGGGAAAATACTCCGGCGCCCACGTTCCCTAATTATTCTGCCGGAACCTGGGGACCCAAAGAGGCAGATGATATGATGAGCAGGGAAGGCCGTTACTGGCAGACATGGTAACTAAACTAAAAGCCTAAAAAATCTTGATTCTTCCGAGTTTTTGTGAAAGTAATATAAATTATAGTACCCTCCCCTCAAGGGAGGGGAAAATAGAGGGGATTTCCACACAAAAGTCTGAAGAGCCAAAAAAATTTCTTGAATTACAAAAATACAGAAATATTAATTTTCAGGAATATAGAACAGATATCAGATTTTGTAATTAAAAAATGGTTAGAGATTTCTGAAAAGGCAATAGAGAAAAGAGGGCAATTCAGTGTTGCCCTTTCAGGCGGGAATACCCCTGTTGCCCTGTATCAGAGACTTGCAGGCGCAGGAGAAATATCAACGTGGAACAGAACGCATGTCTTTTTGGTGGACGAAAGGTTTGTTCCATTTAAAGATAAAGAAAGCAACTACCGCATGATAAGCCGGACACTCCTGTCGCATATAGAAATTCCCGGGAAAAATGTCCATCCCGTTTTAACATCGGAAAATACCCCTCAGGATTCTGCAGTAAAATATGAAGAAGATTTAATATCATTTTTTAAAACAAAACAGGGTGAATTCCCGGGGTTTGACCTTATACTGCTTGGTATTGGTGAAGACGGTCATACAGCATCTCTTTTTTCAGATGCCCCGGCATTAAATGAAACCGAACGGCTGGCGGTTGCGGTTTCACCCCCTGATAAGTCCGGGAAAGAGAGAATAACCCTTACCTTTCCAGTAATTAACAATGCGGATAATATTTTCTTTTTAATCTGCGGAAGCAATAAAGCAGTGGTTGTCGATGAGATACTCCAGAAAAAAAATACTGAATTGCCCGCTTCCATGGTCAGGCCTGAGAATGGCAGGATGTTCTTTTTGATTGATAAAGAGGCGGGCTCACTGCTTTCAGAGGATACACATGCTCATTAATATGTGGTGCGGATCAGCGATAAGCTGGTGCTCACTTCCGGACTACTGAAAAAACAAGCGGGCAGCTCTTGAGAAGGTAACCCTATCTCCGGGTTTTTTTGGCCTTCGTAATAAACGGGCCGGATCCTCTTTTTCTTTTTTTGAAGAAGGACAATACTGTTTCCGCTTCATGAAAAGGGAGAGTCACAAAAGAAAATTTATCCAGGATTTGAATATCCCTTAATTTTCCACTTGCAATACTGCATTTATCATTGATAAAATCCACCAGTTTCCCGCGTGTTAATCCATTCTGTTTACCCTGCGTTACAAAGAGCCGAGTTTTCCCTTTCGTATCTACAGTCGCATCTTCTATCTCAGTATAGCTTTTTTCACTCAATTCATCCTGAAAAGAATACTGCAGAAGGGCCGCCAGAATATCACCCGGCTGATTGCTCTCCAGAAGTTCCCTGGACATTTCAATGTATTCAGTCTGAGGGCGTGATTTTACTATATCCTCAAGATCAGCCTGAATCCTGAGTTTTTTTGTCTTAATAACATCCTTAACTTTTGGAAGTACTGCCTTGCGAATATCTGTTTTTGCTCCTTTTCTGATAAACTGAAGTTTTCTGTATTCCTGTGGTGTAATAAACGTTACGGCGGTCCCTTCTTTGCCCGCCCGGCCGGTACGGCCAATCCTGTGAACATAAGATTCCGGATCCTGGGGAAGAGCATAATTGATGACATGCGTGAGGTTTTGAACATCTATTCCCCTTGCTGCTACATCGGTCGCCACCATGATATTGATCAGTCGCTTTTTAAATTTGTTCAGTATTTTTTCTCTCATACTTTGTGTCATATCACCATGCAAAGCATCTGCATCATAGCCGCGTTCAATCAGGTGGTTGCCCACGGTATCAACATCAATCTTGGTCCTGCAAAAGACAAGTCCGTAAAATTCTTCTTCAATATCTATAATTCTGCACAATGCCTCGAACTTATCCGCTGCAAACACTTCAAAGTAAATCTGGTCTGTCTGGCTAACCGTAAGCTGGCCTTTCGTTACCTTCATCACATCATATTCCAACATATGCTTCCTGGCGATCTGCAGTATTTCATGCGGCATAGTGGCTGAAAACAGCAGAGTCCTTTTCGCGGGATTAGTGCATTCCATAATTTTCTTCACATCTTCAAGAAACCCCATGTTCAGCATTTCATCAGCCTCATCCAGAACAAGGTAAGCTATTTCCTCCAGCTTTAATGTGCGGCGTTTCAGATGGTCAAGTATCCTGCCGGGTGTGCCTACAACGATATCAATCCCCTTCCTTAAACTTCTCAACTGCAAATCTATAGACTGTCCGCCATAGATCGGAATAATGCTCAGTTTTTTCTTTCCTTTTAATGAATTAATCTCCTCAGCTACCTGGACAGCCAGTTCTCTCGTCGGAGTGAGTATAAGGGCCTGGACTTTTTTTGATTTTTCCTGTAGCAGTTCAACTATGGGAAGTCCGAATGCCGCAGTCTTGCCAGTTCCGGTCTGGGCCTGGCCGACAACATCCTTCTTCCCCGCAAGTATTGCCGGTATGATCTTTACCTGAATGGGTGTAGGCTCTTCAAATCCCTTCAGTTTTAAAACCTTCAATGCCCCTTCAGACAGACCTAATGTTTCAAAAGATTCCATTGATACGATTAGTGGCACACAAACCCTCCCCTTCAGAGCAAAGGAAATTCCGGGTTAACTACCATAACTCCTTTCATCAGTTATATTTTTTTGATAAGCCTGAAAACAGGTTTAGATTCTAACATGTAGTGCTACATAAATGATACGTACCAGACATAAGCAGGCATTGCTTAAACACATA
>JAZFSN010000177.1:0-10428 GCA_036446195.1 Thermodesulfovibrionia bacterium
GGTAATAATCGCAACAGAACGGGGGAAAAGGCCTGAGGATTTCAGATCCAGAGAGGTAAAAAAAGTCCTGCCATCTTTTGATAAAACATGCCCATTCTGCCCCGGCAATGAATCGAGAACCCCTGAAGAGATTTTTCGCATCCCTGATGGTGACAGGTGGAAACTGCGTCTCATACCCAATAAGTTTCCCGCACTTAGCAGGGATACGGAAAGGATGAGGATAAACGACAGGCACTGGCACAGAGTGTCCGGCTTTGGTGTTCATGATGTCCTGATTGAGACCCCTTTGCATAATATGTCAATAGCTCTTCTTCCGATAGAACATGTTTCAGAGATAATCCGGGCATATAGAAAACGCTTTCTGGAACTGTATGATGATTCGAGGATCGGGCATGTAATTATTTTCAAAAATCATGGTGAAGGCGCCGGAACATCTCTTGAACACCCGCATTCACAGATTATAGGGACCCCGGTAACCCCTTTTCAGATAAGGCGCAGGCTGGAAGAGGTAACCAGATTTTTTGATTTAACAGGGGAATGCCTTATCTGCAAGACCTTGGCAGAAGAGAAAGAAGAGGGTTCGAGGATTGTTCTGGAGACAGAACATTTTATAGCGTTTATCCCGTATGCTGCTCTCTCGGCATTTCATACATGGATATTCCCGAAGAGACACGCTGCAACGTTCTCAGCCATAACCGATGCAGAGATTTCAGATCTGGCGTTCAATCTTAAAACAGTGCTTGCAAAGATTTATTTTGGGCTGAAAAATCCTGATTTTAATTATGTAATACGGTCAAACAGGCCAAAAGATGCTGATTCAGAGTATTCTCACTGGTACCTGACCATAATGCCCCGCTTAACCACACCTGCCGGTTTTGAACTGGGGTCCGGTATGTTCATAAATACTTCGCTGCCTGAATCAAGTGCTGAATTTCTGAGAAACGTGACGGTAGTATAATAACAGGATTACCGTTCAGGAGGAAGCAACTATTTTACCAAAATTTTCAAGAATTGTTAATCCAACGTGCTGGCTTTTTTCCGGGTGAAACTGAACTGCAAATACGTTGTCTTTCCATATCATTGAGGTGAACTCAAAACCATATTCCGTGGTAGATGAGACAATAGAATCGTCTTCCGGCACAATACAAAAGGAATGTACAAAATAGAAATAAGTTTTGTCAGGAATCCCGTTGAGAAGGGGGTTGTTTTTTTGTATTTTTATCTGGTTCCATCCCATGTGAGGTACTTTTAACGCCTTCTCCGGGAACCGGATTACCCTGCCCCTGAAGATGTCGAGTCCTTTGCATCTGCCGAATTCCTCGGATTCGCTGAACAGAACCTGAAGTCCAAGACATATACCGAGATAAGGTTTGTTATTTTTTATCGTTGCTACAACAGCATCTATTAACTTCAGGTCTTTCATTTCCTTCATACAGTCTCTGAATGCACCGACACCCGGAAGCACAACACCATCAGCTTTTTCTATAACCTCGGGTTTGCTGGTTACCGTCGTTTCAATCCCCATCTTGAGAAACCCCTTTTCAACACTTCTGAGATTCCCCATTCCGTAGTCAATAATTGCAATCATGGAGTTATTATGGTTCTTTCTCACATTTAATTACAAGAAGAGTCCTTTCAATATTAATAAATGGAAGCCGAATGATTTTTTTTATTATACCTTCTTTTTTCAGGCCTTTTATTTCCTCGATAGACTTTGGCCCCTTACTCAGTATTAATCTGCCGTTTTCTTTCACATATGGACATGCTTTTTTCATGAAGTCCTTAACTTTAAAAGTAGCCCTTGAGACAATAACGTCATAAGTTTTTTCATGGTCTTCCCCAAGGTCTTCCACCCTTTTATTCAGAATGTTCACTTCTTCAAGTTTTAACACCCTTATAATATGCCTGAGAAAAGCGGTCTTTTTTCTTGATGACTCAACGAGGGTAATATCTGTTGCCGGGCTGATTATCTTAATGGGAATTGCCGGGAAGCCCGCGCCTGTTCCCATATCAGCTAATTTTATTCCGGGAGAAAGCACGGGTGGAGCCGTCTTTCTAACGGTGTTTATTGAAATAACTTTTAAATAGAGTATTGAATCAAGAAAGTGTTTAATGATTATGTCTTTATCGGTCTTTAAAGCAGTAAGATTGTAGGCCCGGTTCCATTTTTTTAACTCAAAGAGAAAGGTCATAAAGGCATTTAGCTGTTCCCCTGAACAAGCAAACCCTAACTCATTTAAACCTTTTGCAAGTAATTCTTTTGCATTCATGAGAATAAAATCTTGAAGTTTTTAGTTATTTGTTTTTAGTTTTTTTGCTGACAACTGACCACAGATAACTGACAACTGATTTAAAGTTTCATCAAGAGCCACTGTTTATCTTTCAGATGAACAAGTGCGTACTTGCCTTTCAGCCGTTTTCCTGTTAATTCAAAGACAATCCGTTTAGCTGATTCGGATTCTGTCTGATATGTGCCCTTATCCCATATTGTTACCGTGCCGGCGCCGTATTGACCTTGAGGTATTGTGCCTTGAAAATCTATATAACTTATCTCGTGGTCTTCAACCTGAATAGCAAGCCGTTTAACCCCTTTTTCTACCGGAGGGCCCTTTGGAACTGCCCAGCTTTTAAGAACCTGGTCTTTTTCCAGCCTGAAATCCCAGTGCAGGTGTGTTGCATGATGTTCCTGAACAACAAAACGATTCATAAAATCAGGGGTCAGTCGTCAGTTGTCAGGAAGATGTTTTAATTTTTTTTCACTGTCAACCGTCAACTGTGAACTGTAAACTGCTTTTTCGTTCCTACATGTACAGCTACAATGCTGAGTGTCAGGGTGTAGTACCTAACATCTTTTAGCCCCGTCTCCTCCATTATTTTTTTTAGTTTCTCTGGTTCAGGAAAATCCAGCACAGAATCTGAAAGATATCTGTATGCCCCTTTTCTGCCGGAAATTATTTCCCCTATGGATGTCAGTATCTTGGTAAGATACAGGCGGAATGGCCATTTGAAAAGCCGGGTTTGAGCATTGGTAAATTCCAGAATCACTATTGTACCCCCTTCTTTTACCACCCGTGCCATTTCATTAATGCCTGCCCTGTAATCCGGTATATTCCTTATGCCAAAAGCAATTATTGCAGCGTCAAATGTTTTATCCTCAAAAGGCATAGATGTAGCATCACCGAAGCCAATGTCTATCTGATTCTGATATCCCTTTTTTAATATCTTTTTCCTCCCCAGCTCAAGCATCTGTTTACTGAAATCTATTCCAATTACTCTGGTGTCTGGTGTGTGCTGTTTAACTATTTCTACAGCGACATCACCTGTGCCTGTTGCTAAATCAAGAAATTTTCCAGCTTCAATTTTTGGCAGATGGCTAACTGCAAACCGTCTCCAGTAACGGTCCCTGCCAAAGCTCAATAATTTGTTCAGGAGGTCATACCGGGGAGCAATAGAAGAAAACATAGCCTGTATTTTAAAAGGGTTTTTTGCTAATTTATTCATTACGTTAAAGGACTTGGTTTTTTTATTATAAGGAGTTTATAACGAAAAGTTTTGACCTGTCAATCAATCCATTCTTGAATTTTTCTGATAATCTCTTGATTTATAAGACAAAATTATAACTAAATAATATTTTTTATTTTGACATATAAATATATCTGCGTTATCTTTGAAGCATATTCTATTATTTTCCTTCCGATATTTTTAAACAAGTGTCTTAACAATAAGGGAGAAGTAAGTGAAAAGTCATGTACTGCGCCCACTTTGGGTAGTGATAAGCTTTGTTGTCCTGGCTCTTATTATAAGGCACTTCATCGTTCCCTCAGACTTTGGAATCCATGAAAAAGGTTTTACATATGGTTATTACAGAAAAAGCAATGAGGATGAGTGGAAGGCTTTTAAGGTGAAGTATCAGACAAAAGAGTACTGCAAAGAGTGCCACGAGGATAAATATGAGGAAAATATGTCATCAAAGCACGGAATTATACAGTGCGAAAATTGCCACGGTCCTGCAATTGACCACCCGGAAAATCCGGAAAAACTTGCCATTGACAGAGGCAGAAAACTTTGTTTGAGATGCCATGCCTATCTGCCGTATCCAACGAGCAACAGGGCAGAAATCAAGGGGATTAATTCCTCAGAGCATAACCCTGATACCGGGTGCAGTATGTGTCATGATCCGCATCAGCCTGATATAGAGGGATAAGAATGAAATTTACAAGAAGAGATTTCTTAATTACTGCGATTAAAGGCGCCCTTGTTACAACGCTTCCAATGGGTGCCGTCAGGCTTTTAAGCCCTTCTGAAGTAAGGGCCTCAATTAAAGAAACAAATGTCAGGTGGGGATTTCTTATTGATACACGTAAATGTGTTGGCTGCGGATTCTGTGTAAAGGCATGTAAAAATGAAAATGAGATTCCTTATGATGTCCCTGTAACAAGGACCTGGGTTGAGCGGTATATAGTCCTGAAGGATGGGGAACAACTTATAGATTCACCAATGGGCGCAAGAGACGGATTTACCGGGCAGAGGGTACGGGAAAGAGACGTAGATCCAAAGGATATTGCCAAGGCATTCTTTGTACCGAAGCTCTGCAATCAGTGTGAAAAACCGCCCTGTGTGCAGGTATGTCCTGTTGGTGCAACATATCAGACCCCGGACGGAGTCATACTGGTTGACAGGTCATGGTGTATCGGATGCGGGTACTGCATTATGGCATGTCCTTATGGTGTGAGGTTTTTTCACCCTGTACATAGAGTGGCAGATAAGTGTACTTTTTGTTACCACCGGATTCATAAGGGGATGAATCCGGCATGTGTAGATGCCTGTCCCTTTGGAGCAAGGCGATTAGGTAACCTGAAAGACCCGAATGACTTTGTTACAAAGACAATCTTAAGTAAGAGGGTCGGAGTCCTGAAGGATGAATACGGAACGAAACCAATGGCTTATTATATTGGCCTGGATGAAAATGTGAGGTAATTTAAGATGACCCCTGAAATGGTTCACGGTGCTGAATGGACAGTAAAAGAACTGTTTACATATCCTAACGAATACATATACTGGACCATCCAGATTGTCATGTATCCGTTCCTGACAGGACTGGTTGCAGGCGCCTTTGTGTTGTCATCCCTTTATCATGTCTTTGGGCAGGAAGACCTGAAAGACATGGCAAAGTTCGCTTTAGTTTTTTCTTTTGCCCTTCTTCTGGTGGCTCCAATGCCCTTGTTGTTTCACCTTCAGCAGCCTCAGCGGAATTTTGAGGTCATGCTTACGCCTCACTTCACATCGGCAATCGCTGCCTTTGGCATAGTCTTTTCTATTTATGCGGCAATAGTGGCTACTGAGATATGGTTTGTTTTCAGAAAACACTTTGTAGAGCAGGCTGTTGCACTTAAGAATAAAGAAGGGATTGGGAATGTGGTTAAGATGAATATTTTCAGGGTCCTCACCCTTGGTGCCTATGATATCAGTGAAGAAGCTCTTCAGAAGGACGAAAAGGCAATAAAGGTTCTCGCAGGAGTCGGTATCCCGGTGGCGTGCTTTCTTCACGGTTACGCGGGCTTTATATTTGGCTCGGTTAAGGCTAATGCACTGTGGATGACACCGCTTATGCCTGTTATCTTTATCATGTCAGCGATTGTTTCCGGTATTGCGCTTTGTCTGCTTACCTATATAATAATAATGGAATGGAAGAAGTTTAGAATAAAGACCTCAAGAAAGCCCCGTGGTGTTACCACGGAAGAGGTTGTTGGCGCTGAACTTGACCTCTTGAAAAAGACATCAAAATATCTTATAGGTTTTATGATTGCTGCCATAACCCTTGAGATCCTTGACCTCGTATTCAGGGGGTATACTGCCGTGAAGTCATGGGACATACTCCGCACCGTTATTTACGGTAAGGACTTTACCAACATATTCTTCCTCCAGTATGTCATTGGCAATCTCCTGCCTTTTACCCTGCTGCTGATACCCGGGCTTACGGTAAAAAGGAAAGGAATTGCTCTTGTACTGGTTCTTTTTGGAGTATTCATGATGAGGTGGAATGTCGTGATTGGCGGACAGGCCTTTTCTCTCTCTTTTGCCGGGTATATGCATTATCATATGCCGATTATCCCGCATAACTTTGAAACCTTCAGGGAAGGCCTTTTCGGGGCCATCTTTATGGGTGTATTGCCGTTTGTTTTTTTCTGGGGAATGAATAAATTCGTTCCTTCATTAGAATATAAGAAACAGAAGACTGAGTTAAATGCTCCATGATATGATAACCGCATAAATGAGAAACAGAGAAGGGTATTAGATTATGGCGGAAGAAAAAAAATCATTAAAATCTATTTTAAAGTCTTTATTGGATAAATGGCGGTCTTTCAGGGACAGAATGCCGTTTACCGGGAAGTTTATAATTGCTGTGCTGCTCTTTATGGTTATTATAGGTGGTGGTATGATGGCGTACTCAACGTATGACTTCACACAAAACAACCCAGAGTTCTGTAACAAATGCCATATAATGGAGCCGGCATATAAGTCGTGGGAAAAAAGTGAACATGCTGGAATCAACTGTCACGAATGTCATCATCTTTCAATATCAGAACTTAACCAGCTTCTTGTAAGTTTTCTGGTGCGGAGGACAAAATCTGTCCCTGTGCGATACGGCAGGGTTATAGTTCCGTGGAAGTATTGCATTAGCTGTCACTGGGAAGAAAACAAGGAATATCCAATTGCCAAAAAAATTAATTCCTCAAGAATGCATGCAAAGCACTATTTTATGGAGAAGATAGAGTGTTCCAAATGTCATGGGTATAGACTGCACAAGTTTACGCTTGAAGAGAGGTACTGTATCAATTGCCACAAGGAACGCGAGGTACATGCTAAGGGAATGGAAGAGCTTGCCTGCCTGAATTGTCATACTGACAGAACAGTGGATTTAAAGCCCGGGAGGAAAAAATGCCTGTACTGCCACGGCACCGACGAGATCAGAAAAGAGCTTGATTATAGCGGTACTATAGATGTAAAACACTTCAGGCCGACTGAAGAGGTTGTCAAACAAGCTGTCAAGATTAAGGTTTCAGATGATGCCCCCATGCAATTTTTCTGTTATGAGTGTCATAAACCTCATGATAAGGTACGTCCTGACTATGGGACATGCATGAGCTGTCATCCGCAGATAGTAAATGTGGGCAAGCATCAAACCCATGTGCAAACTATGGGGCTTGAATGCACAACCTGCCATATGAAACATACATGGAGGGTAACTGAGAAAAATGCTCAGACTATTTGTACTGAATGTCATGAATATAAAGATCCAATGTCTTTTATCAGTTTTTAGTGATAGGGTTTGAAGTTTTTTGAGATTAAAATATGGTTTTTAAGTCTATAAAATGGTTTACCCCGTTAAAAGAAAGCCTTCGATGAAATCGGAGGTTAAAAAATCTGTTGCAGTCGATGGTCTGAAGCCACCGACACGCGATACCTTTTTAACGGGGTTTACAAAAATGCAGGCATATCCAATGACAAATGTTAGCGGTATATTGATTGACATAAAAAATTGATTCTGTTACATTTTGGAAGCCTGAATTTTTTACTGGAGGTGTAATGAAGAGGCGCAGTTTCCTGAGTCTTTTATTGGCTGTTCTGGGTACTACAGCGTTGGGCTCCTTTGTTTACCCGCTGGTAAGGTTCCTCGCTCCACCTGAAGAAAAAGCCAAGATAAAAAAAGTTATCGTTAAGAAAAATGACATACCGGCAAGTGAAGCAAAAGAAATACTTTTTGGCAACACTCCGGCGATTATTATTAACAGATACGGGAAGGGTTATATAGCTCTTTCAAAGGTATGCACTCACTTAGGCTGTCTTGTCGATTATAATAAAGAAAAGAAGAAATTAATCTGTCCGTGTCACGCGGGCGTATTTAGTCTTGAAGGTCATGTTGAATCCGGACCGCCGCCAAAACCACTGTCAATATTACCCCTTAAGGTAGAGGGTGAGGATATTATTATAGGGTAAGAATATGTGGAAAAAAATAAAAAAAGGCATTGAAATCAGAATAGGACTCGAAGAACTTATCAGTAACAGTCTGAAAAAATACAGGGTGCCGAAAGACACGAATATCTTTTATACGCTTGGCATTATTACTGTTGTCGCATATATGATTCAGGCTGTCACAGGATATTTTCTTCTTCTCTACTATGTCCCCCATTCTGAGCATGCATTCAATAGCATTCAGGATATAATGAACAATGCTCCCTTCGGATGGCTCATAAGGATGATGCATATTGTAGTGAGCAATTTAATGGTTGTCATTATCCTTCTTCATATAATTTCTTTATTTGTAATGGGAAGCTATAAAAAGCCAAGGGAACTAACATGGCTGGCAGGAGGTTGTCTGCTGCTCGTGACTCTTGCTTTTTGCCTTAGTGGTTATCTTCTCCCGTGGAGCCAGAGGAGCTACTGGGCTACTACAATAGTTACGAATATGCCTACAGCATTCCCTGTTATTGGTGATTTTATAGCAAAGGGGCTGAGAGGCGGTGATTATGTTTCCGGAATAACACTGACCAGGTTTTTTGCCTTTCACGTGGCATTTCTGCCTCCTCTTTTTCTATTGATTGTGGGGCTTCATATATTTTTGGTAACCCGCATAGGATTAACTACTCCTCCCTTTAATAAATCAGCAGAAGAGGAAAAACCCTGGACAGAATACAGGCATGTCAGTCATCCGAATAGTTACCCCTTTTATCCTAACTTTTTGTTGAAAGAGGTTGTTATGATAATGGTATTCTTTGCTATAACATTTTTCGTAATCTCCTTTATGCCGACACTGTTTATACCCGAGGCAGCTAATACCCCTGCAGACCCGCTAAAAACGCCTGCTTATATAAAACCTGAGTGGTATTTTCTTGCCCCTTACCAAATGCTGAAACTTATTCCAAATAAATTTTTTGGTATCAGCCTGCAACTGATTCTAATTGGAATTTTTCTGCTATGGCCCTTTTTTGATAAAAAAGAGGAAAGAAACATACTAAAAAGGCCTCTGCTCCTTGTTGTATTTCTCCTTTCAATACTTCTATGGGTTATCTTAACCGTATGGGGGAGGTACTCGTGAGATATTCCTTTATTCTAATCGGGCTTATATTGCTTCTAATGCTTGTGGTCATATTATCAGCGCCCGCGGGATACAGGGAAGTTTTTGAAAAGGAGTTTCTGCGCAAATCCTGGGGAGTTGAAAAAATAGAGAAGAGCGCCTGCCTTGAATGTCACACTTCTGAGATTATGAGACTTGAGCTTCAGGAAATACCGCAGGAATGGAAAAAGAGCTGGCATTATAAAAATAATGTATCCTGCCATAACTGTCATGGTGGTGACCGTGAGGATGAAACCATGTCAATGTCACATCAGAGGGGATTTGTTGGAACTCCCAAAGATACTGAAGTGCCGGATTTCTGCGGAAAATGTCATTTAGGTATCCTGAAAAATTATCTTAAAAGCGGTCATGGAAAGGCGCTGAAATCTTCTCAAAAAGGGCCGAATTGCGTAACCTGTCATGGTTCACACAATATCCAGAAAGCAGATATAGATATTATTAACGAAGGGCTCTGTACTCAATGCCATTCTTTTGAAAGGGCTAAGGTCATGAAACAGGCCCTTTTCGCAACAGAGAATAAAATAAAGCATATAGAAAAAGAACTGACATATTTAAAATCCAAGGGTTTGTATACCGGTGATGAAAAAAAGACCCTTTTCAGAACCCAGGTAGAATTTCATATTCTTTTTCATACTATTGATGTAGAACAGGTTAAAGAGCAGACAGATAAGTTTACAAAAAGGTTAAATCTAATTGAATACAGGATAAAAGACACGTTTGAGGAGCTTGATTTCAGACAAAATTTTTCTACGTTTCTGATGTTAATCTTTGCAGGGTTAGGTGGTGTTGTATTTTTAATCTCAAGGTCCTGCAGGGAATAGGTTTACTAATTTATAGATTTATATTTTACTTACCGGATTAACAGGGTTTTTTTATTGTGTAAATATTTTATTTATCTGAAAATAATTAAAAAAGGAAGAATCATAAACTAAGATATAACATTAAGTTATAAATTAATAATATTTTTTGTTTTGACATATAATCCGCATTATCTTTAAAATATATACTATTAGTTTCCTTCCGATATTTTTAAACAAGTGTCTTAACAATAAGGGAGAGAAGGGTGAAAAGTCTTATATTGAGTCTACTATGGTCAGTGGTGGGTATTGCGGCTGCAACCATGTTCTTTATGGATGCAGGAGCGAGTGATGAAATTCCGGATTACTTTGTGCCGCCGCCGCCTTTTTCCGAGGGCATCTTTCCATGCTCCGAATGTCATGCTGATATGGAAGTAAATACAGTCCGCAGAGAATTAGAGTTTCACACTGAAATAAAACTTAAACATGCGGAAG
>JAZFSN010000178.1:0-10937 GCA_036446195.1 Thermodesulfovibrionia bacterium
CAACCTCATTCCTTATTATCCGACTGAAAAAATACAACTTGAATACGATAAGGACGACTATTCTACCAGGGTTATGGATCTTATTACGCCGATAGGAATGGGACAGAGAGGGATGATTGTTGCAGCGCCCAGAACCGGTAAAACGATGTTGCTTCAATCCATAGCAAAGGCGACCAATAAAAATCACCCTGACATCCACCTTATAATCCTTCTTATAGATGAAAGGCCTGAAGAGGTTACTGACTGGAAGAGGCAGGTGTCTGCTGCTGAAATCATAAGCTCGACATTTGACGAGCCCCCGCAAAGACACTGCCAGGTTTCTGATATGGTTATTGAGAGGGCAAAGAGGCTTGTTGAGACGAAAAAAAACGTTGTTATTCTTCTGGATTCCGTAACTCGGCTTGCAAGGGCTTACAATGCAGTAATTCCTGCAAGCGGCAAGGTGCTGTCTGGCGGACTTGATTCCAATGCCCTTCAGAGACCAAAGAAATTTTTCGGAACCGCAAGAAATATAGAAGGAGGGGGAAGCCTTACAATTCTGGCAACCGCACTTGTTGACACAGGAAGCAGGATGGACGATGTTATATTTGAAGAATTTAAAGGCACAGGAAATATGGAACTGCACCTCGACAGGAAGCTTGTTGACAAGAGAATATTTCCGAGCATTGATATCAATGGATCAGGAACAAGGAAAGAAGAACTGCTTGTAGGAAAAGAAGTCCTTAGCAGGATGTGGATTTTAAGAAAGGTACTTCACTCTCTGAGCACTATTGAAAGCATGGAATTCCTACTTGGCAAGCTTAACGGGACAAAGAGCAACAAAGAATTCCTTGAGATGATGAATAAGTGAAAAGATACAACGTTATTAGTTATTAGTTATCAGTTATTCGAATAACAAATAACAATATTTAATCCTGCATCAGTTCCCTGAAGTCAGTTATTACCGGAAATTCATTTGATTTTTTGGGTTCTGATTTTGAATTAGCCCTTGCCTTGAAGAGCAAATGTCTGATTCCGTATTCTCTTGCTGTTTTTAGTACATCCTCTGTATCATCAATCAGGAGCGTTTCCCCTTTATTGAATTTTAACAACCTTTCCGCCTCATGCCAGAATTCAATGCTTTCCTTTGGATGACCAGCGTCAATGGAACAGAGTACAAAATCGAAATATTTTCCTATCCTTGTTTTTTTGAGCTTAACATTAACAGCCTTGTAATGGGCGTTTGTCACGAGAAAAACTTTTTTCCCTGATTTTCTCAGCATCTTTAAAAAATCTATAACATGCGGGTGAACTTCAATAAGGTGTTTTATTTGTTCGGTAAGTGCCAGTATATCAAGGTGAAGTTCTCTTGACCAGAAGTCAATATCAGTCCATTTAAGTGTTTTCTCATGTGACCTGTATATATTGAACAAAAGGTCTTTTGCAGCGCCAAAGGTCATGTTGTGTTTCTCTGAATATTTCTCAGGAACAAGGTGACCCCAGAAATAATCATCAAAATATAAATCCAGAAGGGTTCCGTCCATGTCAAGCAGGACAAATCTTATGTCCTTTAGGGGGATAGTCTTTGGCATCTTTTTATTTTTCTGATATTATGAACTTAGAAATATTCTAACATTTTATGACAAACCATAGAACCGAACTTATCAGGAAAATATTCTGGGCCACAGTGTTCAGCATCTCTATGGCATTCGCAGAGTCAGCAGTGGTTGTCTATCTGCGCACAATTTACTATCCTGAAGGTTTTGCATTTCCATTAAAACCCATCACTGATAATATGATAGTGATTGAGCTCTTGCGTGAATCTGCAACCATGCTCATGCTTGTCTCTGTCGCTGTACTTATAGGCAAAAGACTATGGGAACGTTTTGCCTATTTTTTATTCTGCTTTGGCGTGTGGGATATTTTTTATTATGTATGGCTCAAGGCCCTGATAGACTGGCCCTCATCAGTTTTTGAATGGGACATCCTGTTTTTAATACCGTTACCATGGATAGGGCAGGTTATTGCCCCTGTATCTATCTCCATGCTGATGATTATTTTCAGCCTCATCATCATTCACTCATTTTACAAAGGTTATGACTTCAAGCCAACATTAACTTCATATATTCTTGCGTCAGCAGGGACAGCATTTATACTATTCTCCTTTATGTGGGACATAAATGCCACTCTCCATCAACAGCTCCCACAACCTTACCTGTATGGATTGCTTTTTATTGGAGAATTTCTCTTTGCATCGGCATTCATGATTTCATATCTAAAAATACTAAAAAAAGATTGATGAATTTATATGCATATGGGATTCTGGGAAAATTCAAAAACTGTATTATATACAGCGTCATAAATTATTGCACATGTTGTGTCATTCCCGCCTGCCTGTCCGGTAGGCAGGCTTGTCGGGTCGGAGCGACTCTACGCGGAGACTCGCTTCGAGAATCTTTCTTCCAGGAAGGATGCCGGATCCCGAAGCATCGGGAGCATGACAGACTTTAGAAGAATTTTATATTATGCGCAATTTTATAAGTCGTCATGTATAAAATCAGTAATCCTCAAAATTACCAGCTATGCATAAAAGTCATCTCAGTATATGAAAAAGGTGTTATAATATTAGAAATGATTAAAGATTACAGAACCCTTGAGGAATTAGAAAAAGAAGAGATTAAGAAAGAAAAAAGCAACTATTTTAAATCTCTGCGAATTTTTGAGGCCATGTGGAATGAAGGGATAAACCTTGGGGTTCTTCCCCTACAGGGGTAATAATGCCAGAAATAAAAAGCCGTCAGGACAACCCTGTACCTGGAATTGATTATTCAGAGATTTGTATCCGTGATGAGCACAATTTAGGGACCGGAACATTTTTAACGGTGCTGGAACCCGGTGCAATGGCCAAAATCAGTCCTATAATCAGTACGATTGTTAACGAACCAGTATTCAAGTTAATGGTTAACATTCATCTTGCCGCAAACGAGATTATAGTTCTGCTTGGTAAGGATGATAACTCCCCAGCCCTTTCCAACAAAACCTTTAAACTGCCTGAAAACATTAATTTAACGGATAGGCACAGTTTTGAGGTAATTTTTAAAGACTGGGAAATATCAACCCTGACAATGAATGGAAAGTCTTTAAAAACCAGACCTTCTTCATAAGTCATTTTAAATCATTTATTTTAGATATCAGGTCAAGTCGGGGAATATCAGGGAAGTGGAGTGACCCCCGCTTTGAACCCAAGGGGACTTATTCTACAGGCTCGTTATGCTAAAGGATAAATATCGCTATTTGAAAAATTCTAAGTGTTGTTTTTATTTTGCAAAAAGTTCAAGAAATGATTAACATAATTAAAGAGGGAAATGGTATGAAAATAAAAATTAATGAATTGGCCGCTCAGGCATTGTCCTTACCTAGCAAAGATAGAGCTCAACTTGCTGAACGATTAGTAGAGAGTCTTGAAAATGACACAATTGAAAAACTCTGGATGGTTGAAGCTAAAAAACGTCGTGATGAAGTACGAAGCGGACGTGTTAAACCTATTTCAGGAGATGAAGCTTTAGAGCAAGTGCGAAAACTAATCGCTTAATGAAATATGTATTCCATCCTGAAGCATTAATTGAATTCAGCGAAGCAACGATATACTATTCCGAGAAAAATTCAAAACTTGGACTGGCTTTCTACACCGAAGTTGAAAATACGATTCACCGAATTATTGAAACCCCAAAATTATTCAGAATAATTGAAGAAGATATACGACGTTGTCTTACCCACCGATTTCCTTATGGGATTCTCTATACTATTGAAAAAAATTACATTTTGATTGTCGCAGTGATGCATTGCAGCAGAGAACCATCTTACTGGAAACATAGAGTAAAGAAGGGCAAAGACAAAGCATAAATCGGGTAGCTAGGGGGTCTCCCCCAGCCCCCACGCCACCCCGCATGCGGATCCCTGGCTCGCTGGTCATTTGTAGGTTCTGCCTCACATGACAGGCCCTGACCTTTGAGCGGGGAACTTCACAAAAAGCTCAATTTCCTGTTATCCTTACAGAAGAAACCTGGTTATTACAGTTACTGTAACTACTCAGGTGGATAGACTGAAGGTCCCCCGTGTTTCCTTGTGGAAACAAGGAAGGGGGAAGGCCGACGCGCAGCGCAGGCGCTTGCGCCGCGTGAGACTATTAGGAAATTTGCTTTGATTAATGTAGAAGCGTATTGCAACACACCCCTACAGCCTTCAGCCTAAATACCTGAGCAGTTACCAGTTAATCTTTGAAATGACAAAGCAGGCATAATCAAACAAATTTTTTCATATTTTTAACTGACACTATGGAAAAATCAAACGTTATATGGAATAATGAAGTGGATCATGCTGACAAAACCGCCCGGGCTCTTATTGAGACAAAAAGGGCTGAATTCAGATGGAAGACACCCTTTTATCCACCTCTGTTACTTGCTTACATCCGTTTCAGGAAACGCCTCTTTCTGACACGGAGAAATCTTCTTTTCACAAAACAGCTGGCCTTTGAGTCAGCAAAAGAAATATACCGGGGGAAGGACCGCACCGTGGAAAGAAGCTCAATAGAGATAAAAACAAAAAAAATTCTGGGAAAGGATGGGAAAGAATTTTACTCAGAAAAAATCCGCCTTAAACAATTACATGAGATTGAACTGCTCATTGATCATTATCTCCAGCTTTTAAATTCAGATGGAAACAGCTATGCAGAAATGATAAAAACTGCTTACAAGTCCAAAAAGGAATATCTATCCTTCCTTAATAAACTTCAACGGACAGAACAGGAGGTAATTCAGGCTGCTGTTGTAACCATGCAAAAGGGAAGCACACAAGACCGCCTCAAGTGGTTCAAAAAAGTACAGCGAGTCTCCAAGAAAGCCAGGATGGAGAAAATGGAGAGTATATTCTCTGAGGGATAAAGCGAATAGAAATGCCTTTTGTGGAAGTGGAAGGCGGCAGGCTTTACTATGATATCATCGGGGAGGGGAATCCTCTTGTGCTCATTCACGGTGCCTGGGTGTCTCATGAATGGTGGAGATGGCAGGTACCGGAATTCTCCCGTCAGTACAAAGTTCTACTGCTGGACGTCAGAGGTCACGGACAATCAAGCCCCCTTCAAAAATCATATTCGATTAATGGTTTCACAAGGGACCTCGAAATCCTTCTCCAGAAGACTGGCATAGAGGAAGCTGTCCTGGTCGGCTGGTCAATGGGTGGAATCATTTCCATGCAGTATTGCCTGGATAATCCGTCAAAGGTAAAGGCATTGATCCTGATTGCTACCAGGGGCCACCGGAATCCATATTTCAGGCTTAAAGTCCTGTTCCATCATCTCCAGGCCCGCCTCAGTCTCATGATGAACTTTACCTCACCGCGGAAATATGATAGAGCGGCCCATAGATTTTCTGATGAAAGCAGAGACTGGCTCAGGAGGGAAGTAAGCAATATGCTTTCGCCAACAGTGCCAAAGGAAGTCTTTGACTGGGTAATGAACGAGCTTGCCAATAACCCGAGGGAAAATTACCTTGAAGTTGCCAGGAGCATCTGGGACTGGGAAGCTGGTGAGGAATTAAGGAGAATCAACGTTCCAACCCTGATAATGGCAGGTGAAAAAGACACCTGGATTCCGACCCGCTTTTCCCGTCTCCTTCATTCCGCAATACCAAACTCCAGGCTGGTGATCGTGGAGAACACCGGTCACTATCTGTCTCTCGAACGCCCTGAAGTGGTTAATGCCGAGATCATCAAATTCCTGAAAGGTCTGGGTTATTAACCGAAGATCTTCCCGGCCTCTGCCATCCTTGCTCTATCAGTGGTTTCTTCCATCCTAAAGACTAAATCAGGGTCTGTCTGCGCACCTAAGGTCTGCCTGGCCGCGTGAGTTACCTGTTTTTCAGCATCTTTAAGTTGCCCCAGGAATGTACTGTAATCTTTCTGACTCTTGTAGGCATTTATCACTAAAGAGGCACAATCCTTGCCTTCAGCTTTGAGCAGCTTACAATAGTGGTCAATAAGCAGGTCTATCTCTTTCAATTGCATCTGGCGAATCTCTTCCGAGTAAATACCCTCCTTAACTGAAGTAAGTAAACTGCTGGTCTTGTCCTCAATCCTGGACATTACCTCTTCCCTTGGCTGTCCTTTTTTAATCATCTCAAGGGCTGCCTCCAGGGCCAACTTTTTGGTGAACAGGAAATTCTGGGTAAATATCTCTCTGGTACTCTTAAGTCTCATATAACTAAGGATAAAGATGATGGGGATTGTTACATCCCATACTGATATAGGTTTTGCCTTTACCACTGATATGGCCACAGCCTTGGCCAATGACTGCTCCCTGGAGAGAATATTCTTATATTTTGTGTCCAGAACTGTGGGCAAAATTCCTCCTATGCTTTGAGCGATCTTCAGTCTAAGAAGGTCTCCTCTACATTCATCTTCCTCCGTTCCTCTACCTGCAGTTGTTCTGCCAGTAATCTCTGCCGGAGGTTCTCAGTCTCACCTAATTTTTCAATAATTGCCCGATCCACCTCTTTTTCCAATGAGACGAGCCGGGATAGATAAGCCTCGTAATTTCCCCGATTATTATAGGCACTCTTGACCAGAGAGTTATAGGTATCTCCATCTGAATTGAGTAGTTTTGAATAGTGTTCAATAAGCAGAGCTATAACCTCCATTTGATTCCGATGCAGACCCGGGGAATAAAGTTTTAAAGAGTTTAGCCATTCCTTAATCGCTTCTTCAACCCGCAAAAGTCTTTTCTCTCTGTCCTCGCCGCTGTTAATATCCAGAGCTGCATCAATCGCCATTTTCCTTGGAAACATAAAATTCCTTACATAAAGCCTGACAACACTGCCTCTTCTTAAATAATCCATGATAAACATGAAGGGTATCAGTGTCTCCCACACTGACACAGGTCTCGCTACAAGGACACCAAGGGCAACCTCTCTGGCAAACTCCTCCTCAGCGGATTGGATGATATCATATTTCTTTCTCATGGTCTTAAGCTTTATTGCCTTTCAGGTAAGAGAAGGGAGGGCGTCCCGGTTTGAGACAGCCCTCCCTTTTTTTTAAGAGTATTAGTCTGGCAGAATTGCTGGGGTAAAGAAGGTTCCAGACCAGAGCAACCATACAATAAACAGGGTCCAGAATGCATTTGCTAACTGCGAAAGCCAATAGGCCGCTGCGGGCCTGCCGCCGCCAACCGAAATCAACTCCTTGAAATTGGTTTCCAGGCCGATGGAGACAAAGCACAGGGTAAAAAACCAGCTACGATAACTCTTAGCTGCCTTGGCAATCCCTTTGGCTGCCTTCTCGCCCATGCTCGGTTCCACCAGGAAGGAGATGATCATTGAGGCAAGTATAAATCCGAGCACGAACTTGGGAAAGCGGTACCAGACCAGCATCAATGAAGGCTTTTCCGCACCAGCACCAGCTTCTTTTCGTTCGAGAGTTATGGTAGCCCAGAGGGCCAGGAAGAATGCAACAAAGCCGATGAGGATATTCTGTCCAAACTTGACCATCGTAGCGGCTTGTACCGAGGCCACACTGGGTTCTCCTTTAGAATTTTTGATAGTCTCTCCAGCGGCAATCACTGCCCCTGTATTGTCAATAACTCCGCCGAGCCAGGCACCAGCCATATTAGACGGAAGATTCATCATATTAGCAATGGGAGGCATAATAATAATCAATATAACCGCACAAACCAGCACCCAGGCAACCATATAGCTTACTTCCTTGGGGTCCCCCTGAACAGCTCCGCCAGCAGCAATGGTTGCTGAAACGCCGCAGATGGAGTTAGCCGTAGCTATGATGCTTGAGAAGCGTTCTGACAATTTAAATTTTCTGCAAATCCAGTAGGTCATGAACCAGACTGTCGTTGCCACCAGAAGAGCCTGAGCCATACCCATGCCACCGGCCTTAAGGACCACGGAGAACATGATCGTCGCGCCCATGCAGACCAGACCGATTTTTATAAAGAATTCCGTCATACCGGCAGCCTTCATAATCTTCGGGACCTTGAAGAAGTTGCTGATAATCAGACCGAACACCAGTGCGAAGAGGACATAGGATATTCCCCATTTTTTGATAAAGGCCTGCTTGGATATGACCATGGCCACAAAAGACAGCCCAAAGATCAAGACAAAGCCGGGGATATAGCGGGCAAGGTCCTTCTTCATGAAGGCAGCACCAATAAACGTTAACCCTCCCATGGTAGCCATCAGGAGAAGAGTTGTCTTAATAGTAGCAGCTCCCCCCTTTGGAAAGGCTGCTGCCAGCTCTGTCCATTTGCCAATCTTTGGGGCATGTGGGAGTATCCCAATAATGGCTAACCCCAGGATTAGTAAGCCTATCCAGACAGACCACCAATCCTCGCTTTTCCACAAGTTCGACCAATCAATCTTGCCTTTTTCATTGCTCATACAGCCCACCTCCTTTTGATTAAGTTAAAAAAGTTAAAGAGGATATCTTTGGATATAGAGATTCTTTGTTCAAAAACAGTCCATGTTTCAAAGGCCCCTGCCCGCCTCCTTGTCTCTACAAACCAGCACTCTCACCTCCTTCCTTAATAAGTGTTTCGGTTTAAAAACTCCTGTGTCTGTTTCTTAACAGAGTAAAGCATCTGCTTATAATTTGCAATAAAATTGTGCAATACCATCATAAGCCTTATCAGGTATAAAAGAGTATATACAGAACAAAAAAAAAAAAGCAAGTATATATTATGAATATCCTGGCTCACAAAATCCTGACCATAATAAGTATGCAAAAAAAAGTCAAAATTCAAATTCCCAAAAGGCTTTAATGACTCTAATATGAAGCCCGATTTCAGGGTGGCTTATGAGGGTGGCTTATGAAGGAACATATGGCTTGGAAGACCGGCCCTTCTGCCGGATTAACGGTCTGATTCAGGCTGAAGGGTTCATACTGAAACAGGCTGTTGAAAAACTCTTCTCTTTTAGTATAAATGTCATGCCCGCAAAAGCTGGCATCCAGTAACATATTAAAAAGACTGGATTCCCGCCGGAGTTTATCCCGTACTCCGATACGGGGCGGGAATGACAACTCATTGAAATTGATAAATATTTTTACCGGACACTAATGGGTTAACGGCCTGATTCAGACTGAAAGAATTAAACTGGAATTTCTCCTTTATAATATATATAATACGAACTTGGCAATAAAGACTTTCGGGTTATCTTGCCGGTTTAGTGGAAAATTGTTCATAATCCACATATAATAGTGCACCTGCAGTAATAAACAGATACACAAATAAGTCTACAGACAGGAGAAGCTTATTATGTCAAAAGAGACCTGGCATTCGATGGAGGCAGAGCATGTTTTAAAAGAAATGGATACAGATATTCATCGTGGCTTAACCGGGGATGAGGCCAAAAAAGGGACGTTAGACCTGCAGCTCGTAGTAACAATGGTAATGTTTGCCATAGCGCTCGCAGTGGCAGCAGTGCCCGAGGCCCTGGCCGCCATTGTCACAGGCGCCCTTGCCATTGGAATGCATAAGATGGCAAAGAAAAATGCCCTTGTAAGAAAGCTTCCTGCAGTTGAGACGCTCGGGTGTCCACTCATATTTGCAGTTGGCACATTTGCACTTCGATCGCCTGACTTCATAGACTTTTTTAAAAGAACATTTTGGGCAAACTTTTTTAGAATCCATGCCACCAAATATATCAATTCTGGTGGCTAAATTGCGACTTTACCCTAATTTATTGTTTGGTAAAAATATTGCTCATAAACAAGACGTTAAGTGATACTTTACCATTTTCACAAGGAGAGTAGAAGTCTATGCAATACGTAGAATCATTAATTGCACATAATATCCTTTTTGCCTGGGTTATTCTTGCTGTTGCTTTTTATATTATGGCAAAATGCGCTGATCTTTTTGTTGATAATGCAGTCATCATTGCGAACAAATTTAACATCCCTCGACTGGTGATTGGTATTGTCCTCGTCTCATTTGCAACAACTGCGCCTGAATTATCTGTATCACTCATGGCAGCAATACGGGGAAATCCCGAAATGGCCTTAGGCAATGCTATAGGGTCAGTTATCGCTGACGACGGTTTGGCTTTAGGGCTCGCTGGAATTGTTTCCCTCTCCCCCATTATCGTCCTTCCTATTGTTCTAAAAACGTCCGGGATATTTCTCATTTCTATCGAAATTATTGCCTTTTTATTTGTGGTATTCGATAAAACACTCAGCAGATGGGAAGGTGTGGTTCTTGTTCTCCTCTTTGCCGGTTACGTTGTTTTTTTATATAAACTATATAAAAGTGGAAAAATGAAAGAAGACAGTCTTGACATTGATGTTAAGGATAAGGTAACAAAACCACTTGGTACTATATTTGCGCTTTTTTTTCTTGCAGCCGCCGGCATTATTTTTTCCGCTGAATTTGTTGTTACCTCTGCAACTGCCATTGCCCATGCCTTTCACATTCCCGAAGCAGTCATTGCCCTTACCCTTGTTGCTCTTGGCACCTCAATCCCCGAGATAGTAACATGTGTTACGGCTGCGCGAAAAAACGAGGGAGCCATAGCTGTTGGCAATATTATTGGCGCTGATATTTTGAATATTTGCTGGGTAGCCGGCGCTTCGGCTATTGCCAACGACCTCACCCTTGGTCAGAAAGAAATTGCTTTTATGTATCCATCTATGTTTATTATTGTTGGTGCAATGCTTCTGATGTTGTGGCATAAGTATCGGCTGACCAAAACAAAAGGGTGGATACTCCTTGGATTGTATGCCGCTTATCTTGGGAGTTTTTTTGTTTTTTATATCTGACTTCAAGCTCGAGGAGGCTTGTCCCAATAGAGGCAAGTAACCTGCCCCATTTATTCTCTTAGCCTGTTATGTGGGATACATCACCTATCTAATAGTGAAATCATAGTGGCCCTAAGTTCCTATACCCCGAGCATCTTGTGGCATGT
>JAZFSN010000179.1:0-6124 GCA_036446195.1 Thermodesulfovibrionia bacterium
CCGGCCTGCAGGTGCTTTACAAGCCCTCCTCAGACGACGAGAAAAGATGTTATGAATTTGGCAGGGAATTTGCGAGAAAGGTCAAAGAATACCATAAAAAATTCATTTTATAACAGATAGTTATACTTATACATATAAAGTGAAGCTCCCCGCCTACAAGGCGTGGCTTCCGAGCAAGGAATAATTATTTTATTTATATAGCTGCCTTTCATCCCCGCTCACAGAACGGGGCATTCAGGCAGCATCCTCGTAAATTATAAAAAAAAGACCCGGGTTTTACCTTACCCCGGGTCTTAAGAATTTGTTCATTTTTTACACTAACGGCTCATTCTCAATTGCCCCTACTGGGAAGAAGCGGACATTCAAAGTATATGCCGGTGTCATTAATGACAAAGTGACCCAAGGCATGATGAGCTAATAGTTGATCAGCGCTGGTCAACTCAAAGTTCACAAAGCCGTCAAAATCAGGGTCATGCGCTAAAAGACCAGCTGCAGTGAAAACGACCATTTTCATATCCCAACGGCCACCGTTGTAACCGAGATCTCCGGGAGCACTGTCTGACACAGGACGCTGGCCAAAGAGCCCGCTTGAGGCAAAGTTGTAAAACGTATCGGTAGAATGCGCAGGCGGGGAGTTAAAGGTTGCAGGCGTAACAATGGTGTCATAGATCTCGTCATTAGCCCAAATCAGGTCACTAACACGCATTGCTCCTCCAGCAAACACAGAAACAGCTGTAAACATAGCGACCACGGAAAATGCCACAATTATTACAATAATCTTTGATTTCATTTTGATACCTCCCAAATAAACAATACTGGGTTAATAATTAAAAAAAATACATCCCTGTATATCTCGGCCCATATGCACCACCTCCCCTGTCTAAAATGATTATTCTTCCGATGAAAGACTACTACGACTAACTAGGAACTGGATAATGTCTGTCAACTTTTCAGGAAAAATTCATTCCTATCGGAAGACCTGATATCTTCTATATTAGAATGATAGTTCAGGAGGGGAGAAAAAGATATGATTTAAATCATAAAAACAGGTAAATTTTAACTTTTATCATGAAATGTAATATGCTTGTAAATAATCAGCCTGTCTTCATTTGCTGGAGATATTCTACTCTTACCAGGGTTTCTCTTTTTATTATAAGGTTAAAAAAACTCTTTTAATGTAGCCTCTATCCTTGAAAGCTCAATAGACTGCCTTACAAGTGGCTTATCCTGGATTACAGGGATTCTGTCTTCAAGAATCCGGCGGCTATTCCTGTAAATTATACCAAGGGGAATCCTGTCTCCCCATTCAAGAGACCTTTTAAATGCCTCTGCCCTGTCTTCAGGATTATACTCAGGCTCAATGTGATAGACCCTATTGCTGTACCATTCATAAGTATTAATTTTATTGAATGTTACACACGGGTGTAAAATATCAACAAGAGAAAAGCCTTCATGATTTACTGCCTCTTTTATCAATTCCTTTAAATGGACAGAATCGCCAGAAAATCCCCTCGCCACAAAACTGCAGTCAAGGGCTACTGCCAGTGCCATTGGATTCAGCTGTTCGGAAAACACTCCGAAAGGCTGGTTTTTTGTCTTCATGCCTTCCATGCTTGTAGGAGATGCCTGTCCTTTTGTAAGCCCGTATATCTGGTTGTTATGAACAAAAAGTTTTACATTAATATTCCTTCTCATGGCATGAATCAGGTGATTTCCGCCCTCACCATAGCAGTCTCCATCTCCGGCAACCGCCATAACGCGCATTTCATGATTGGAAAGCCTTATCCCTGTAGCAACGGGGAGGGTCCTTCCATGAAGCCCGTTAAATGTATTGCACTTAATGTAATGAGGTAATTTGGCTCCCTGTCCTATTCCAGAGACAACAGTAAACTGGTGAGGCTCAATATTCAGCTCAACCATTGCCTCTTTAAATGCTTTAAGGATAGCAAAGTTTCCGCATCCCGGACACCATGCCGGAACCTGTCCCCTATAGTCCTGCAATGTGGGCATTTATTTCTCCCAAAAGGCCTTCCAGAGTAAATGGCCTTCCATCGTATTTATTAATTTTCGCCTTGAATTCATATCCTGTCTCTGTCCTCATGAGGCGTGCAAACTGTCCTGTTGCATTGTTTTCAATACATATGGACAATTTCGCATTTTTTAAAATATTAAGATAATTCCTTTTTTCTACTAAAGGAAAAGGATAAATCTCGCTGAAATGCAGCATGGCTATACTCCTGGCCTTTGAAAGCATATCCACTGCCTCTTTCATAACTCCATATGTAGAACCCCATCCCGCGATTACTATTTCAGGATTACTGCTGCCATACACCAGTGGCGGCTCGATTTCCTGCTGTATGAGAGGCATTTTTTTATACAGTCTTTTCTCTACCATCTTTATCCTTGTTTCAGCGTCCTCAATAATATGTCCCTCTTCATCATGCTCATCGCTGTCAGTCACAACCAGGTGTCTTGAATCTCCGGGGATTCCCAGAGGTGAAACCCCGCTTTCTGTAAATGCATGCCGCCTGTATTCCGAAAGGTTTTTAAACGCCTCTCCTCTCAGTCTGTAGTCAGTGTATTTAATCCTGCCTGAATCAAACCCCTCAAATGTCCATTGCGAATCCCCAAGGTACTGGTCTGTAATAATTACAACAGGAATCTGATATTTCTCAGCAATGTCAAATGCTCTGTTCGTTAAATAAAACGCCTGCTCAGGTGTTCCCGGTGCAAGAATAACCCTTGGAAATTCTCCATGGGCAGTATAAAGGGCAAAAAGTAAATCAGCCTGTTCTGTCCTTGTCGGAAGCCCTGTTGCAGGGCCCGGTCTTTGTCCAAGTGCAATGACTATAGGTGTCTCTGTCATGGCAGCAAGGGAGAGGCCTTCTACCATCAATGCAAACCCGCCTCCTGAAGTCCCGGTCATGGCCCTGACTCCTCCAAAAGAAGCCCCTAACGTCATGTTAATAGCTGATATCTCATCCTCAGCCTGTTCAACAATAATCCCATATTCTTTTTCCTTACCGGCTATATAATTCATGATGCCGGTTGATGGTGTCATCGGATACGCAGAATAAAACTTGCAGCCAGAGATTACCGCTCCCAGACCTACAGCCTCTATCCCGTTGATAAGCATGAGTGATTTATTCTGAGACTCTTTTACGGTAAAGTTACATTTCAAACACTTCTCTTCTGCAAAATCATGACCAGCCTTTGCAGCGTTCATATTGCCTTTTATAATATCTTCACCCTTTTTCTTAAAGGTATGCTCTATAATTTTCATAAGAACATCCAGTTCCATACCAAGCATGCCAAGAACAGCTCCTATTGAAACAACGTTTGCCATAATTTTATTTCCGCCGTGTTCCACGGCAAAATTTAAAAAGGGTATATCGAGGAAATTAGGTTTGTCGTGTTTCTGTTTTAATACAGATGAATCGTAAATAACATGTCCTTCTCCGGAAAGCTCCTTTTCATGAAGCACTATGCTTTCTTTATCCAGAGCAACCAGGATATCGATCCTGTCTCTGGAAGCAGTCACAGGAACAGTTGAAAACCTTACCTGATAGAAATTGTGGCCGCCCCTTACACGGGATTCATAGTCCTGATGGGTAAATACATAATATCCAGCCCTTGAAAAGACCTTCGCAAGGGTATTGCCTATTGTCTGAATACCCTGCCCCGCTTCACCGCCTATTTTTATTGTATAGTCCATCTAAAAAAATCCGTTATTCGTTATAAGTTATTTGTTATTTGCTATTTTGATTTTGGAGTTTTTTAAATTCATCCAGCCATACAATATGACTTTTCTCCTCCTTTATAATCCTGTCAACAACTTCCTTCTCGCTAACAATATCCCTTAAGGCATGAAAATACAACAGAGTTTCTTTTTCAAAACCAATTGCATTATGAATAGCATCAGATATTGTTTTTATATTCTCAAGCAAAGGAAGGGATTTGCCTTTGCCAAGGAAAAACTCTGATTCAATGATGGCCCTTAAATATGCCGATGCCTCTTCCCAGTTTTCAGGCTGTTCATCACCTGTTCCCTCCCTGAGTTCAGAAAATGTTTTTTCATGTATTTGTTCCTTTAAAGCAAGTGTCTCAAAAAGTTCTTTCAGTTTTTCGTCTTTTTCAAATCTTTTTGCAATGGCAGTATAAAATTTATAACCGAGTTTTTCCGTTTGAACAGCCTGTTCAACAACCTCTCTTACAGAAAATATTTCCATATTTTCCCCCTTAACTGAATTATGACCTAAATCAATATCAGCTCACGTCATTTATATCTTACCCCTAACATATCTCTGTTTTTTTAAAAAATCACTGAGGTTCTCAGGTTTATCAATAGGTTTATAACATGTATTCTTTACACTAAGGAATAACACAGCCTTTATCTTCCTCATAAATTATGCTTGCATGAGAACTAAAAGATGAAAGGACTGTGTCAGCCAGTTCACTTACAGGCGTTGCCTGCAAGGTAAGTTTAAGCGTATTAAAATACGCATCAAGCGTACAAAAATAATATCCTGAATGAATGCCCATATCTTTTGCCTTCAATTAAAAGACCTTTAGTGCCTTATCTGCATATTGATAATATGTCTCCTTCTCTGTCATAATGTTGAACCCACCTCCAAGCTGGTCATGGAATCCACCTTTTGCCATTGACTCAAGGGTTTTTTTACAGCATATCCAATAGATTCTTCTTTGGTGAAGAAATACCTATTTATCAAAAGCTCCGTTGTCCCTGGCACCGCAAATTTTGGCGTTGAGCCGAAACCGCCATCCTGAGAGTCGAATTCAGAAATAACTGAAACTAAATTTAAGATGAAACAAAACGATTATTTTTTTCTCGGCTTCATTTGTTTGTCACAGCAAATAATGTCGCACACGTCCACACAGCCGCATATCTCATCTACGGTAACCGCTATTCCGCACACACTACAAGCATATTTGGCACCTTCCTTAATCTTTCTCTTAGTTGTTTTCTTTTTTGTCCTTGTTACCATCTCAATTACCTCCTGTAATTAAAATTTGTAAAATTTACTTACCCAGTGCTTGCTCTAAATCCATTGCATGCTCCTGTTCCTGTGCCAGTATATTTCTGAGCTGCTGAACAAGTTGAATATTCAACTCCCTTCATGCATCAGAATTTTCTAATAGAGATTACCGTCTTTTAAGCATTTTCATTGTCTCTCTCATGAATGCAGGAAGATCCGAAGGTTGCCTTGAAGTAACTAAGTTTCCATCAACAACAACCTCTTTATCCTCATAAATAGCGCCTGCATCTTTCATTTCCTGAGCCACTGATTTATAACAGGTTGCATGTCTGCCCTTTAGCAGGCCTGCTGTTATCAGTATCTGAGGTCCATGACATATAGCAGAAACAGGTTTGTTCTTTTTAAAGAAATGCATTACAATCTCTATAGCATTTTTTTCTTTTCTTATAGTTTCAGGGGCCTTTCCACCAGGAAGTATAAGAATATCATAATCATCAGGATTCACTTCTTTGAGGGTCTTATTTACCTCTACCTCATAGCCGTGCTTTCCTTTTATCTTCTCTTTCTTCATGGAGGCAATATCTACCTGTGCCCTTTCCTCTTTCAACCTGTAATAGGGGACTAAAAGTTCTGAATCTTCAAAATTGTCTGCGCTGATAATCAATGCCTTCATAAAGTTTCACCTTCCTTTATGGTGTTTATCCCGAGCACCACTTAGAGTAGGTAAAAGCCAAAGATTTCATGTCACACCTCCTTCACCCTTTAAGTAGGAGATTACCTGCTCTGATGGTTTAGGGAGCCCTGCTATTTTCCATGCCTTTAGGGGGTCTATGAAATCCTCATGCACACAGTCCCTCGGCTGATGCACATTTTTACATACAGAACCGAGTATCGGGAAAAAATTGTATTTCTTGTAATAATCTCTCATGAACTTTATTATATCCATCCTGTCTTTTGTAAGTTCTTCTATTCCTTCTTTTTCAGCTAACCCACAGGCTACCTTTTCGTTCCAGTCATCAAAATTCTCAAGATATCCCTCATCATCCAAATTAACCTTTACTTCACCATACTCGAGCATAGTCATTTTGCACCTCCTGGTTTAATGTTAATTAAACCTGATTACACTG
>JAZFSN010000180.1:0-4576 GCA_036446195.1 Thermodesulfovibrionia bacterium
TAGCGAAGCTATTCTTGGCGGCAAGATTAGCGTTCCGACAATTGACGGCACTGTTACAATGACCCTTCCACCGGGCACGGACAGCGGCAGGAAATTTAAACTTAAAGGCAAGGGCATACCCGGGATTAGAACAGGGGTTAAAGGGAATGAGTTTGTCATTATCAAGATAGTTGTGCCAAAGGCGTCTACAGAGAAGACAAGAGAAGCGCTAAAAGAAGTGGAAAAAGCATATCAATAGTTGTCAGGGATCAACTGACAACCGACCCCTGACAACCGACAACTGACAACTGAGGTAGTTATGGAAGATAGAAAACGTCCGTTATTTATGATTAGTGTGGTTTGCGAGATGTTTAATATTCATCCGCAGACCCTAAGACTATATGAAAGGGATGGGCTTCTGCGTCCACAGAGAGTGGGACGTGCCCGGAGGTATTCGCAGGAGGATTTAGAACGTATCAGAATGATATTAAATCTTACCAAGGAGCTTGGCGTAAATAAAGCAGGGGTTGACATAATTCTGAGAATGAGACACAGGTTTGAGTCACTGCATAGAGAGATGAGAGAGATGATGGAGTACCTTGAACAGGATCTAAGAAGTGAGTTTGAAGAGAAAATAAGAGAGGTGTTTGAAGAGGAATGAACAGGGGTCAGGGTTCAGGGTTCAGCTGACAACCGAATGGGGGAATAGATGAGGACAGATAAATTTACTTTAAAAAGCCAGGAGGCTGTTGAAAAGGCCCAGCAGCTTGCCCAGAGAAAAGGCAATCAGCAGGTTGATATTGAGCATCTGCTTTCTGTCCTGCTTGAGGAAGGCATTGCATATGAGATTATCAAGATGCTCGGGGCAGACGTAAATGCCCTCAAGAATGAGATAGGGGCGGAGATAGACAGGTTACCCAAGGTTCTCGGGTCTACCCCTGTCGGACAGCTCTATATCACACAGCCGTTAAAGGATGCACTTGATAAGGCATTTGCAGAGGCAGAGCATCTTAAGGATGATTACGTGAGTGTAGAGCATTTGCTCCTTGGGGTCATCGGAACGAAAAGCAGGTTAGAGAAGATTCTTAAAAAATTTGAGATTACCGTTGACAAGGTTCTAGCAACAATGCGGGAGATAAGGGGGACACAGCGTGTCACAGATGCTACGCCTGAAGATAAATACCAGGCGCTTAAAAGATATGCAAGGGACTTAACAGACCTTGCAAGAAAAGGCAGACTTGATCCTGTAATCGGCAGGGATGAAGAGATTAGAAGGATTATTCAGGTCCTCTCTCGCAGGACAAAGAACAATCCTGTTGTAATAGGTGAACCGGGCGTTGGAAAGACAGCACTGGTTGAGGGACTTGCACAGAGGATAACATCGGGCGATGTGCCGCAGAGCCTTAAAGACAAAAGAGTCGTTGCCCTTGATATGGGAGCACTTGTGGCTGGAGCCAAATTCAGGGGAGAATTTGAAGACAGGCTCAAGGCAGTTTTAAAAGAGATAGAAGAGGCGCAGGGGAAGGTGATCCTGTTTATTGACGAGCTTCACACGGTTGTTGGTGCCGGCGCTGCCGAGGGAGCTATAGACGCATCTAATATGCTTAAACCGGCGCTTGCAAGGGGAGACCTCAGGTGTGTGGGCGCAACTACTCTCTCTGAGTACAGAAAATATATAGAGAAAGACGCGGCACTTGAGAGGAGGTTTCAGCCGATTTTTCTGCAGGAGCCAAATGTAGAGGATACGGTTTCAATATTGAGGGGGTTGAAAGAACGCTACGAGGTTCACCATGGAGTAAGGATAAAAGATTCAGCACTTGTTGCAGCTGCGGTTTTAAGTAACAGGTATATCTCGGACAGATTTTTGCCTGACAAGGCTATAGACCTTATTGACGAATCTGCCTCCAAGCTGAAGATGGAGATAGACAGCATGCCGGCAGAACTTGATGAAATCGAGAGAAAATTAAGGCAGTATGAAATCGAGAAACAGGCGGTGATGAAGGAAAAGGATAAGGCCTCAAAAGAAAGGCTTGAGCGGCTTAAACAGGAGATTGCAGGACTAACAGAAAAAAGAGATTTATTAAAAACTCAGTGGCTGAACGAGAAGGAAGCAATAGGAAAGATAAGCTCTATTAAGGAAGAGATTGAACGCACAAAGATTGATGCTGAAAAGGCAGAGAGAGACGGCGACCTTGCCAGGGCTTCTGAATTAAAGTATGGCAAACTCCCTGCGCTTCAAAAGGAGTTTGATGAGGAAAACAGAAAACTTGCAGAACAACAGGGCAAGAACAGGATGCTCAAGGAAGAGGTTGACGAAGAAGATATTGCAGAGATTGTGGCAAAATGGACAGGCATTCCGGTGAGCAGGATGCTTGAAGGTGAAGTTGAAAAGCTTTTAAAAATGGAGGAGAGGCTTAAACTCCGTGTAGTCGGGCAGGATGAGCCAATAATAGCGGTCTCTGATGCAATAAGAAGGTCGCGGGCGGGGATACAGGACCCGAACAGGCCAATTGGTTCATTTATATTTCTCGGTCCTACAGGTGTTGGCAAAACAGAGCTTGCAAGAGCGCTTGCAGAATTCCTGTTTGATGAAGAAACTGCAATGGTAAGGATTGACATGTCAGAGTATCAGGAGCGCCATACGGTGTCAAGGCTTATAGGTGCGCCTCCCGGTTATGTAGGTTATGAAGAAGGCGGTCAGTTGACAGAGGCAATAAGGAGGAGGCCATATGCCGTGTTGCTTTTTGATGAGATTGAAAAGGCCCATCCCGAGGTTTTTAATGTGCTTCTGCAGCTTCTTGACGACGGAAGGCTTACAGACGGACATGGAAGAACAGTAGATTTCAGGAACACAGTGGTCATAATGACCTCAAATGTAGGTAGCCAGCATATTCAGGAGATGCTTACTGAATGGACAGAAAATGACCAGATACAAAAGGGTGTAATGGCGGAGCTTAAGGAATTTTTCAAGCCGGAGTTTTTAAACAGGATAGATGAGATAATAGTATTTCATGCGCTTAACAAAAAGTTGCTCAAGAAGATTGTGGATATCCAGATCGGCCAAATGAAGCGTTATTTTGAGGATAAACACATAGAGCTTGTCCTTACCGATAAGACCAGGGAATATCTTGCAGAGACAGGATATGATGTGGTTTATGGGGCGAGACCGCTTAAAAGGGCAATACAGAAGGAGATACTAAGTCCGCTTGCTAAAAAACTCCTTGACGGGACATTTACGCAGGGAGATGTTATAAAAGCTGATATAGATGGAGGCAAAGTTATTTTCAGGAAATAGAATGGTTACGAGGGGTTGTCTTTTTACCTGGCATTTTTGGCGCATCGAAAACCTATGCTGGTGCTCAAGACCTGAAAATGATGTTTGCTTCGCTTATCAGTACGGACGTCCTCTTTCTTATTCCACCAAGTGCCGCCGCGAAGTACGCGATTACTAAAAATGTGTGACGCTGGCCCTGCAGGATTATGTTTTGGGCTATTTTTGTAATAATCATCTCCGTACCAGTCGGCTACCCACTCCTGGACATTTCCGGACATGTCATATAATCCTAAACCATTCGGTTTCTTCTTTCCCACGGGATGAGGTTTTTTATCGGAATTCTCTAAATACCATGCATATTCCTTGACTTCAGATTGCTTGTTAGTCCCTGCCCACTTTTCTTTTTTTTCTCCACTTCTTGCTGCATATTCCCATTCTGCCTCTGTTGGCAGTCTCTTTCCAACCTCTTTGCAATATTTATCTGCCTTATCCCATAAAACAGCCTGTACAGGAAAGCTGTTTCCTTTATAAGAAGATTTGTTCTCGCCCATGATGTTCGTGTATTTCATCTGAGTTACCTCATATTTATCTATATAAAAACTATCTACACACACTTCATGGGGTTTATCATTCGGACTAATATCTTTTAATTCCTCACCCATTATAAAACATCCTTCATTTACCATGACCATTCTACTATCCACCTGGACCTTTCCTTCATCCACCTGGACCTTTCCTTCAGTGCCTGTTTTGTCACAAGCACTTAAAATGGATAAAGAAATTACTAAAAGTATTGTAGTTATTAATCTCATACAGAAACTCACGCCTAATATAATTACAAATTTATAAAAATTTGTCAATTTAGTTGTTTAATATTTGGTAACCATTCAATTATGGGTGGTAAGAGTCTGTAAAAATGACTATCCCTTGTACGTCATTCCCCGACTCGCCTGTCCTCGACTTGATCGGGGAATCGGGGAATCCAGTTTATTTGTATAGATTTCCGCTTTCGCAGAAACAATGTCTGGATACTCCGGTCAATCTCCCGGTCAAGCCGGAAGAGGAGTATGACGATCTCCACCCGTCACTGAATGGTTACAATATTTTCTTTCCTGTATTAGTTTTAGAGATGAAATTGGCTGTTACAATAAATCCGTATTTAAGGAAAGGAATTATTACGACGCCATCAATTTTTGACATCTTCTGATTTATGGTGCTACCGTATGTTCATGTCTGAATATAAAAAATTAAAGACAAAAATCAATTCTTTGGACAAAAGGGAAAAAATCGCACAGCTTATTATTGCGAGGCTTGACGGAAAGG
>JAZFSN010000181.1:0-3018 GCA_036446195.1 Thermodesulfovibrionia bacterium
GGGCAGATGTCCTTTTTCAGGTAAAGCTAATTTAAATTCAACTTTATATCTTATCTGAAGAAATTACTATGATTTAAATCATAATGATGAATCACTACTGTCCGGTTAATTTTTTAGTTTCATAAATCTATACGACTTCAAAAAGTCAAAGTTCTTTAATATCAAGGACTTATGATTTCGACAATTATGCTGTCCGGTATAATTGGACTCAGAATTTGAAGTGCGAATTACATCATTTTTATAAAGTTTTACCGGACATTACGAGGATGCTGCCTGAATGCCCCGCTCTGTGAGCGGGGATGAAAGGTAGCTATATAAATAAAAATAATTATTCCTTGCTCGGAAGCCCCGCCTTGTAGGCGGGGAGCTTCACTTGATGATGAATCGGGTAAATTATTGTGTAAGGGATTGATGGGGATAAAGAGCACAGTGTGAGCATGTGTCCTTAATTTTTCCCCCATTGGTGTGAACCATTCGGTTCATACCCTTGCACAGCCCGGATATCCCCTGATGGCACAGGGCAAAATCATATTTTAACGGGTCTTTTGGGTCTAATTTCTTGAGGGAGTCGGTTATCTCCCTGGCAGTTTTCCAGTCTGAAGATGTTCTTTTTGTCAGTCCAAGGCATCTTGAAATCTTTGCTATATGGGTATCAAGTGGAATAATTAATTTTGACGGGGGAATCTTATTCCATATCCCAAGGTCTATATCTTTGGTCCTGACCATCCACCTCAGGAACAGATTTATGCGTTTACATGCACTCCCTTTTTTGGGGGCCGGCAGAAAATGCGTTAAACCATAAGGCTTGATATTTCTCCCATAGACTGCCGATGTATCAATACTGAGAAAGAAATCTATAAAACCATCCAGTGCATCACCTATGTTTTCCTGTTCCGGTTTATAATAGTTATAGAACAGGTTTTTAAGGGAATTCCATCTCTTAAGTGTGTGACTGAGCATGTATATAAGACATAGAATGTCCTTTTCTTTATTAAACCTGTAGCTGATACCCTTAAAATATTTACCGTCTCTTTTTAAAGAGAAGTTCGTAAAGAAAAAGGCTGGGTGTTTGTTTCCGGGGCCAAGGATTTTTTCTATGACAGGCTTAAAAAGTTTAACTTTTCCATAGGCAAGGCATGCAGATATAAATCCCGAAATCTCAATGTCCTTATTGGTTGAGTATCTGTGGGGAAATTCAACAGGGTCATGTTTTAGTCTTTCTTGAAAGTTATATTCCCTGTAAAATTTGTTAAGTGTGTTTCTGAGGGAGAACTCAGACATCAGGATTTTACCCTGTTAGAACGCCCTGCCGGAGCTTTCTAACAGGATTCATTTATTTATCATCTCACGTAAATTTTTACCGACCTTAAAATATGGGACTTTTTTTGGCGGTACATCAACGGACTCGCCGGTTTTTGGATTTCTTGCTTTCCTGGCTTTTCTGCTGCGCAATTTGAAATTGCCAAACCCTCTTATTTCGACCTTTCCCCCTTTTGCAAGAGCATCTTTAATATTACCAAAAACAGTCTCCACCACTACTTCCACCTGTTTTTTTGTGAGCCACTTAACTTTTTCCGCTATTTTCTCAATAAGAATTGATTTTGTCATAAAAACACCTCCTTTTTCTTAAAGTAGCAAGTAACGAGCAGGGAGATTTATTTTTTCTCGCTACTATCTACTTTTTTACCTGCGATTATCTGTGTAATCAGCCTCTTAATCTGTGAAATCCATTCAAGGCGCAAGCATGTATTTAAGTCTGATGGTTGGAAAAGCGTCTTTTATCAGCTTGTTCGGGAAATTTCCGCCAAGAAGAAGGTCCCAGAAACTGAATTTCTCTTTTTTAGAAACGATCACAGGCTTGCCTTTGATACCGCTCAGTTCACCTGCTAATTTAATTGTGTCATTGAGATTGCCCAGTTCATCAACAAGCCCCAGTTCTTTAGCCTTTCTGCCTGTAAATATACGCCCGTCAGCGAGTTTTTTGACCTCTTCATATGCTATCCCCCTGCTGTCGGACACAGCCCTGATAAACTGATCATGAACATCATCTATTAGTTCCTGGAGGATTTCTTTTTCTTCGCTGCTCATTGATCTGAATGCCGAGGCAATATCTTTATGCGGGCCGCTTTTTATAACCTGTGTCTTTACCCCAATTTTTTCCATAAGACCTTCAAAATTGGGAATCTCCATGATTACCCCGATGGATCCTGTTATGGTCCCTGCATTTGCAACTATCCTGTCAGCAGGACTGGCGATATAGTAACCGCCTGATGCAGCTACAGAGCCCATGGAAACAACTACCGTTTTCTTTTTTTTTAGCTTTATTATCTCTTCGTAAATCTCTTGCGAGGCAGCGACACCTCCGCCAGGGCTGTCAATCCTCAGGATAACTGCCTTTACAGATGAATCTGTAGAATATTTTTCAATCTCCTCAATTACCTTTCTTGAATCAAGTATTATGCCCTCTATACGAATAAGAGCGACCTTGTCGCCCATTGTAATAGAGCCCTTTTGAAAGATGGCCAGTACAAAGCTGAGTAACGCAATAAATATGATTACAATAAAGAAAAAAATCAGAATTTTCTTCATAACTTAGTACCGTTACAACTATTTATCCCCATAGTTTAATGTTACTTTGCAAAGCAAATATATATAACCCAAATTGAGCGATTCTTAGTTTGTCATTCCGGCTTGTCCGGAATCTTTCTGTGTTTTAAGAAGGATTCCCGACTCGCTTCACTTGCGGGAATGACACCTGTTTGGTAATGGAGATTTCTTTGAAATACGCAACAATACATGTTTATTGCTAAAAAATCGCTACCTTTAGGTATAATTTTAAGTCTTTAATCCTGGCACATCAAGTTGTAACGGCACTATCCTTCCATGGTTGTTTTCATGCTAAGGCCTATCTTCCTCTCGGAGGTATCAACCTTTATTATCAGTGCACTTAACTCCGCTCCTATTTTAAATATGTCTTCTAATTTTCCATCTGCAGGTTTTTCAATTTCAGAAGAATAT
>JAZFSN010000182.1:0-9763 GCA_036446195.1 Thermodesulfovibrionia bacterium
GTTTCCCGCCACTGGCAGTATGGAGGGGAAGGCGCCCTGGAATTTGCTGACGCTGTTCTCGATGCCTGCAATGAACCTGTTAAATTTAAATTCCTCTATGATTTAGAAACCCCTCTCAGGAAACGTGTTGAGTTGATAGCCAAAGAGGTCTATGGCGCAGACGGTGTTAGCTATTCTGCTGAAGCAACGGCAAAGGCAGAACGTTTTGAAAAGGATCCAAAATTCAAAGACTTTACTACCATGATGGTAAAAACCCATCTCTCTCTGTCACATGACCCCACGTTAAAAGGAGTTCCGAGGGGGTGGACCCTTCATATCAGGGATTTTCTAATATATGGGGGCGCCCGTTTTATATGTCCGGTAGCTGGGAATATAAGCCTTATGCCCGGGACGGCTTCAGACCCTGCCTTCAGAAGAGTTGATATTGATACTGCGACAGGCAAGGTAAAGGGATTGTTTTAAAGCGCGATGCAGATGGTTTATGAAGAACAGGCACAGTTACAGCCCCCTCCGCTTTATGGAGAGGGTTGTTTATTGTTTAAAGTAATTTATAAATATTAGCTATTAACTTATTGAATTTTAATATTTTTTTATATGTAGAACTTATTCTTTAGGAGGCATTTCTTGGTAGCCGGGAGTCTTCCCAATATTTTAACACTAACAAGAATATTACTGTTGCCCTTCCTTGCCTTTGCACTTATTTATCAGAGGTATGATTATGCCCTTATTCTTTTCCTTGGGGCGGGTGTTACTGATGCCCTTGATGGATTCATTGCAAGGATAAGGAAACAGACAACATATTTTGGCAGCATACTTGATCCTGTAGCAGATAAATTTCTTCTGTTAACTTCATTTGTTCTCATGAGCATTTATGGATTAATGCCCAAGTGGCTTACAATTATTGTTATTAGCAGGGATTTGATTGTTGTAACAGGATGTATAATCCTTTATTTTGTTATCCACAATTTAAAAATAGAACCAAGTTTTTTAGGAAAGGCTGCCAATGCCTGTCAGTTTTTGTTAATAGGACTGATTCTTTTATCACGCAATTTAAGATACGAGCTGTCTATTCCAATGTTCTTTTTTGTTGTGGTTGCTTTGTTAACTGCTGTATCAGGAGTTCACTATGCGTATAAAGGATTAAAAATTGCTAATTCTGTTAATACAGAGCGTGTATAGAACACAGGATTTAAGGGTGCTGCGAAATTCATTATACTTTATTATTGATGCATGCAAAAGTAATGTCCTACATTTCGTCATTCCCGTGAAAACGGGAATCCAGAAACGTACAAAATACTGGATTCCCCCGTATCAAGTACGGGGCAGGCTCAGGTCAAGTGCGGAATGACAAACACAGGACACATAGGACATTAATTTTACATGGGTTATTAGTTATTCGAATAACAAATAACGAGTAACGTGTAACGTTTCAAAAAATACTCGAATCCGTGCCCCCTTTTTAATATGGAAGGTATTTTTAATGAATGCATATATTAGCAATGTAGCTGAAGGATCTATCGCCCATGATGCGGGTATCTTAAAAGGGGACATCATTGTCGCGATAAACGGCAATCGTATCAGGGATGTCATAGATTATATGTATTTTTCCAGGGAAGGCGTCCTTGACCTCAAGGTACAGAGGGGCAATAAGAAACTGCCATTTAAAATAAAGAAAAAGGAAAGATCTGACATTGGGATTAAATTAAGGCCGTTCAGGACAAGATCCTGCAGAAATAAGTGCATTTTTTGTTTTGTTGACCAGCTTCCCAAGGGTATGAGAAAGACGCTTTATCTGAAAGACGACGATTATCGTATGTCTTTTCTTTACGGTAATTATATAACCCTTACAAACCTTTCTCCATCAGATAAAAAACGCATCATACAGCAGAGGCTGCGCCCCCTGTATGTGTCAGTGCATACAACAAATAATGACTTAAGAAGGAAGATGCTTGGCAACCCCGGGGCATCAGACATTCTTAAAGAAATACAGGAACTCACATCACATAAGATAAGCATGCATGTTCAAATAGTTTTATGTCCAGGGCTGAATGACGGAGAGGAGCTTTCAAAGACCATTAAAGACCTGCAAAGATTTTACCCTTATGTAGCATCAATTGCAGTTGTTCCCGTAGGAACAACAAAATATAAAAAGACTCATTTTAAAGCTGTTGAAAAGGCTGAGGCTGTAAAGGTTATTGAATCTATCAGGCAGTTGAGAAAGAGGTTTAAGAGGCGCCATGGTGACCCTATTGTATATCCTGCTGATGAGTTATATATTATTGCAGACTCGCTGTTCCCTTCAACCGGCGAATACGGTGATTTCCCGCAGATAGAAAACGGTGTGGGTATGGTACCGCAGTTTTTAAGTTCCGCTAAAAAGCTGAAGCTTCCCAGGAAAATAGAGCCCAGGAAAGTAGCTATATTTACCGGGGTTTCTTTCATGCCTTATCTCGAGGAATTTTCCCTGAGGTTAAAAGCGATAGAGGGACTGACGCTGGATGTCTTTAAGGTTGAAAACAAATTCTTTGGCCCGGCAGTAACAGTGACAGGACTTCTTACCGGAAAAGATGTATTAAAGGCAGTCGTAGGCAAAACCAAGAAAGACTGCTGCCTGCTGGTACCAAACGTTGCCCTCCGGGATGGACACAATATGTTTCTGGATAATGTTACTCTAAATGATATGGAGGAGAGCCTGGGTGTTCAGGTGAAATCTGTTGAGTCAACCCCTGCCGGACTTTTAAAAGGAATAACTGATGGATGTAAGTGGGAAGACTAAAATAATAGGCATTTTCGGCTATCCGATCGAGCATACGCTTTCACCTTTAATGCACAATGCCGCTTTTAAGACCCTTGGACTTGACATGTGTTATGTTGCATTCAGGGTTTTACCTGAAGAACTCCGGGAAGCTGTGAGAGCAATTAAAAGTTTAAACCTGCCGGGAGTTAATATAACGGTCCCCCATAAAGAAAAGGTAATTCCTCTGCTTGATAAAGTTAATGAAGAGGCGTCATTTATTGGCGCAGTTAATACAATAGTCAACTCAGAAGGAATTTTAACAGGTTATAACACTGACGGGAGGGGCTTTATCAGTGCACTTTCTGAAAAAAAAATATCAATTGAAAATAAAGATATTTTAATACTGGGTGCAGGAGGGGCATCAAGGGCAATAAATTATTATTTAAGTGAGAAGGCAGCAAGATTATCTTTATTTGACATTGATAGGTCAAAGGCTGAAAGATTAATAAGTGATCTTAATAAAATCCGAAATAATGCATTCCTTCTTGAGAATATAAAGGATATAGACAGGCCGGACATAATTATAAACGCTACACCGCTTGGCCTGAAGTCCGAAGATGCCCTGCCTTTAAGTCCTGATTTTATTGCGTCTGAAATGGTTGTATGCGATCTTGTTTACAAAAATACAAGTTTTCTGCAGGAGGCGGAGAAAAAAGGCGCAAGGACTATTGATGGTTCAGGCATGCTTCTTTGGCAGGGGGTTCTTGCATTTGAACTCTGGACAGGTCTTAAACCTCCTGTTGATGTAATGCGTAAGGCGCTTTTATCTGCAATTGAGAAAGGTTAGGTTTTTGAATGAAGATAGCAATTACAGGTAAGGGCGGGGTTGGAAAAACCACTTTTTCAGCTCTCTTAAGCCATATTTATGCCTCAGAGGGCAGAAGGGTAATTGCTGTTGATGCAGACCCTGACGCAAATCTTTCCCAGGCTTTGGGTGTTTCTAAAAGTGAAATTGAAAAGATAAGGCCTATAGCTGAAATGTCAGAACTCATTGAAGAAAGGACAGGAGCAAGGCCCGGAGCCAGCGGCGGAATATTTAAAATTAATCCAAAAGTGGATGATATCCCTGAAGGTTTTGGCTATAAGATTAACGGCATAACCCTGCTTGTGATGGGTACGTCAAAAGAGGCTGCAGCAGGCTGTTACTGTCCTGAGAACGCACTTTTACGAAGGCTTTTAAAGCATCTTGTTACAGAGAGAGACGAGGTTGTAATTGCAGATATGGAAGCCGGGGTAGAACATCTTACAAGAGGAACCGCAGAGGGTGTTGATGCATTTATCATTGTTGTCGAGCCGGGGCAGAGAAGCTTTCAGACAGCGGTTACGGTTAAGTGTCTCGCTCAGGGGCTTGGCATTAAAAAAGTTTTTTTAGTTGCCAATAAGGTTAGAAACGAAAAAGATATCCTGTTTATAAGAAATGCCCTGAGCGGTATTGAATTTTTGGGGGCCATAAGCTTTAACAACGATTTAATGGAATCAGACATTAAGGGTCTACCCCCTTACAGGGCATCTGAACAGGCGGTTGATGAAGCAGTAAAGATTAAAGAGACACTGGAGAGACTTGTTTGAAAAAAGATATCAGGGATAAACTGTTGAAAAAAAGGAACAGCATCACTCCTGAAGCCAGAAAGATAAAAGAAGCGGCTATAAATAAAAAACTTTTAGCATTAGATGATTTTAAAAAAGCAGGCAATGTATTATTTTATGCCTCGTTTCAGACAGAGGTTGATACTTTGAATTGCCTGCAGGATGCTATTAAGCTTGGTAAAAAAATAGCTCTGCCTTTGGTTGACAGTGAAAAAAGAGAATTAAGGCTTTATTGGATAAAAGATATTTCTGAACTTGTCCCAGGCTATATGAGTATTCCCGAGCCGGGCATTATTACAGAAGACAGAGAGACTGGTCTGGAGGATATTGACGTTGTCATAATTCCCGGTGCAGGATTTGATATGAAGGGAAATCGCCTTGGATACGGTGCGGGCTATTATGACAGGCTTCTCTCAAAATCCAAAAAAAAAATCACTACGATTGCTCTGGCATTTGACGAGCAGATTGTGGAAGAAATCCCGGTTGAGCCTTATGATAGAAAGGTTTCGAAGATTATTACCGATAAAAGGCTGATTTGCTGTACAGGCTAATGTTTGATGGTCTGTCTGTCTGTACAGACCGTTTATTTGTGAACTTACCGCAGCGATGTCACTTCGTAAAGAGTCTTTACCCCTGTTTTGCCGGGCATTTCAATATGAAGGGTATGATTAATTTGAATACGATCTGAGACTTTAGAAAAAACATCCTGTGAGATTAGAAATTTAGTATTCATCAGCTTATTAGAAGATTCGATGCGGCTTGCAAAATTCACTGCAGCGCCAATCACAGTAGTTTTTTTATTTGAACTCCCGCCAACTGTACCGGCAACTACAAGTCCGTAATGAAGCCCGATTCCAATTTCAAAGGACTTGCCAAAAAGATTTTCAGTATAAGGCTGAATTTTTTTCTTTTGTATATCAAGCATTTCAAGACCTGCCTTGACAGCAGAAAATGCTCCTTCATCAGGGTTCTCAACCTCAAATAATGCCATTAATCCATCACCCATATAATTATCAATATAACCACCGTATCTCTTAATTATTTCATTCATTAAGTAAAAGAAACGATTAAGGATATGTATTACATCATACGGAAGTTGGAATTCCGAAAAGGCAGTAAATTCCCGGATATCTGCAAACATAATAAAAACATGTTTTTCAACACCGGTAAGGTTTGCTTCTTCATCCGTGATTAGCCTGCTGGTAAGTTCTATATCATGTTCATCGACAATCAATCGCCTTACTTCCAAATTTCCTGTCAGGCTTGTTTGGCAGGCAAGGCGTATTTTGGGACTAAACGATAACTGCTTTGCTATATCCTCTTCTTTGCTGCTACGGGGAGAACAGTGTTCAAGCCCTGCAATTACGAGAATGCGGCAAGTAGAACACCTTCCTTTTCCTTTGCATATGTTTGTTAAAGGAATGCCTGAACGCAAAGCTGCATTGCGAATATCTTCGTTTTTCCTGGCGTCTACTTTTTTGTTGTCCGGTAAAAAATGGATATAAGGCATTTACAATATAATACAGAAATTTCATTATTATGGGAGCCATTTTAACAGGTATCAATTTCTGAGCTTGATAATTTAATCTTGAATAAACCCTTAAACCTGTAATCATTCAGCGATGGGTGGCAGAAAAGCTGGATTCTCGAAACGAGTCTCCGCGAAGAGTCGCTCCGACCGGATAAACCGGAATGGCAACAGGGAAGGATGATAATTGATATATGTAGCTATTTTTGCTATAACTACAGAAAACCGATAATATGTTGTCAGACAGGAATATTTACAAGGGAGAAAAACCATGCAATATACATTTAATAAAATACTGGATATATCATTTGATGCTGCTGTAGACAGGGTTATCGATGAACTGAAAAAAGAAGGCTTCGGCGTTCTTACTGACATTGATGTTCAAATGACACTGAAGAAGAAACTTGATGTAGATTTCAGGAAATACAGAATCCTGGGGGCGTGTAATCCTTCCTTTGCATACAAGGCCCTTCAGGCAGAGCGCAGAATAGGAACGATGCTGCCCTGTAATGTGATAGTCCAGGAGACAGAGCAGGGAAAAACAGAGGTCTCGGCTATAGATCCAATTGCTTCAATGCAGTCTATTGAAAATCCGGAGTTAAGGGATATTGCAAATCAGATTCAGGCCAAGCTAAAAAAAGTCGTGGATAATCTATAACCCAAATTGAGCTATTCTTAGTCTGTCATTCCGGCTTGTCCGGAATCTTTTTGTGTTTTAAGAAGGATTCCCGTTCATCCTCATAATCCTCATCTTCATCAGTATATGTTTTAATCCGTTTTCTCAGCCGAAAAAATCCTATCACGGTTAAAATTGAGCAGGCAAAAAATATCATCCAGTAAACATTGTCAGCAAGAAATGTAAACCACGAATATCTTGTTCGAAGATATTTATGCCAGTCGGTTTCGAGCCCGGCCATATCAACATGTAATACATCAAAGACAGCTTTTTCAATTTCAATGCCTTCACTTAATTTATTCAGGATATCAAGCAGTTTGTCTTCTCCGTATTTGTTGTCGATATATTCAATAATGCTTCTGCTTTGCTCGTAAGAGAGAATGAAGAGATCCGGAGACCTCGGGAAATAGACACTGATATCTTTCAGTGCCAGATAGTTGCCGGAAAGAACAGCCCGTTTCAGGAGTTTATTCCCATTGACATTGATAATGTCTGCTATGCCTTCACTTACCCATTGAGACACGCCCTCATCAAACCATTTCGGAAGGAACTCATCTTTAATATCCTGGTGGAGCAACAGGTGGGATAGCTCGTGTTTCAGGGTCAGCCTGAGATCAAAAGGTGTTCTCTCCATTTTTGAGTAGTCCATAACAATTATATTTTTCCCTGGAACAGCAAATGCTGTGATACGGTCATTGCCTTTGACCATTTTTTTAAACCTGGAGGCACTGTGAATCAGGATGATTGAAGGGATAAATGTAACCCTGCGGTTTATTTTTTTTTCCAAATCCGATTTAATCAGCGGATACATCCCCGCAATTCTTTTTGCGGCTTTTTCCAAAGGCATTTCGTACTGAATTGTTACCTCTGAAGTTCTGAAAACCTTCAAATTCAGGGACTCACCGTGGACTGCTGAAGAAAAAATGCATAATAGAAGCAGAGGAAAAAAGAGGCGTTTAATCATGTGGTATTATACCCCTTTAGACGGGTTATGTGAGCAGTGTTTTTTTGACACTCATTATTTATAAATGTTACAATTTAAAATTACCCCGAAAAAAGTCGATAGGTGTTCTGTTGAACAGGAAAAAAATTGAAAAAGGCATAAGAATAATTCTCGAGGGAATAGGTGAAGACCCTGAGAGAGCCGGGCTGAAGAATACTCCTCAGCGCATAGCTGAAATGTATGAGGAGATTTTCTCAGGGCTCGCAACGCCGACAGAGGAAATATTAAAGCCTATAGAGGGGGAGAGCCATGATGAGATGGTTCTTCTGAAAGATATTCCATTTTATTCTATATGTGAACACCATTTATTGCCTTTTATAGGCAAGGCCCATGTTGCGTATATTCCGTCCGGAGGGAAGATTGTCGGCTTAAGCGAGCTTGCAAAGGCAGTTGAGATTTTTGCAAAGAGACCGCAGGTTCAGGAGAGGCTGACCACACAGCTTGCAGATATGATTATGAAAAAATTAAAGCCAAAGGGTGCAATGGTAGTAATAGATGCAGAGCATCTCTGTCTTTCAATGAGAGGGGTAAAAAAACCAGGTGCAAGGACAATTACATCCGCTGTCAGAGGGATGTTCCGCACCAGAAAATCAACAAGAGATGAGATGCTTGCGCTGATTAAGAATAGAGATTAAATACAAAAACAGGAGGAGAGATGTCAGCAAAGATTATAAACGGCAAGGAGATTGCTGCACAAATAAGGGAAGAGCTCAAAAAGGAAATTGCCGAATTAAAAGCCGGCTATGGCGTAGTACCGGGACTGGTTACTATTCTTGTAGGCAAAAACCCTGCCTCTGTCAGTTATGTTACCGGCAAGCAGAAAATCGCGCATGAACTTGGTTTTAACTCAATCCAGGACGATCAGCCAGACGACATATCCGGGGCAGACTTGTTAAAACTTATTGAAAAGTACAACCAGGACCCTGAGATACACGGCATCCTTGTACAGCTTCCCCTGCCAAAACACATTGATGAAAAGAAAGTGCTCAATGCTATTGATCCTGACAAGGATGTAGACGGTTTTCACCCTGTTAATGTCGGCCGGCTGATGATAGGCGGAGATGAAGTAAAATTTCTTCCGTGTACGCCAGCAGGTATCCAGGAGCTTATTGTACGTGCAGGTTTTGAGACTTCGGGTGCCGAGGTTGTTGTTGTAGGCCGTTCGAATATTGTCGGAAAGCCTATTGCCAACATCATGCTCCAGAAAGGAAAAGGCGCAAATGCCACTGTTACTGTAGTTCATACAGGTACGAAAAACCTTGAGGCACACTGTAAACGCGCTGACATCCTGATTGTTGCCGCCGGGGTGCCTGGCCTTGTCAAACCTGAATGGATCAAGCCGGGGGCATGTGTCATAGATGTTGGTGTCAACCGCGTGGGCGAAAAGAAAAGCGAAAAAACCGGCCGGATGGTAGCTATTTTAAAAGGAGATGTTGATTTTGACACAGCCAAAGAGATAGCCGGTGCTATTACCCCTGTACCTGGCGGTGTAGGACCAATGACCATTACCATGCTCATGAAAAACACTGTTTTGTCAGCAAAAATGCATGCAGGAATGTGAATCGCAGATGACCACTGCACTGTCCATAAATTTTTACTATTCGTCATTCCCGCCCCGTATCGGAGTACGGGATAAACTCCAGCGGGAATCCAGAGCATTCACTGGATTCCCAATCAAGTTGGGAGTGACCAGAAATTAATGTGACAGTGCACTACTAATCAAAAGACACTGATTAAGCAAGTTTAATAAACAGTTAAACGGGGAGGCCTTTTATGCAGGCAAAGAAGGGTGACAGGATTAAGGTTCATTACACGTTAAAACTGAAGGACGGAAAGACCGTTGAATCTTCACGTGATTCAAAGCCTTTGGAATGCACCCTGGGCACGGGAGAGATAATTCCCGGATTTGAAAACGGGGTCATTGGCATGGCGCCCGGCGAGTCAAAGACAGTTAAGGTCCCGGTAGAAGATGCTTATGGACTTCACAATGAGAATAAGATTTTTGAATTTGGCAGGGAAAGGGCGCCGCAGGCTTTCGATCCCCGGATGGGTGAGATTGTGCGTATGCACAGGCCGGACGGAAGCTCATTTTCTGTGACAGTGATAGGGGTAAGTGAAAAAAACTTTAAAATGGATGCAAACCATCCTTTAGTAGGGAAAGATCTTGTTTTT
>JAZFSN010000183.1:0-8180 GCA_036446195.1 Thermodesulfovibrionia bacterium
AAAAAAGCTGATTCGTTCCCCTGATGTCTTTTATTACAGGTTAGACGCTCCTTTAATAGCTAAAAAGGCGAAGCCAGGGCAATTTGTTATAATCAGGCTCCATGAAAAAGGAGAAAGGATTCCCCTGTCTTTAGCTGACATTAATCCTGAAGAAGGAACGATTAGTTTAATTGTAATGACAGTTGGCAAGACAACCGCTGAGATGGCAACTTATAAAAAAGGTGATAATATTCTGGATCTCTGCGGGCCGTTGGGCCAACCAACCCATATTGAAAAGGTGGGCCGGGTTATTCTTGTTGGTGGCGGTTTTGGGGTTGCTCCTTTGTATCCAATTGCCAGGGCCTTTAAGGCTCATGGAAATAAGGTTGTAACAGTGATGGGGGCAAGAAGTAAGGATTTATTAATCTACGAAAAAGAGATGGAGCAGGTTAGTGATAAGGTATTGATTACAACCGATGACGGAAGTCAAGGCATAAAAGGTGTGGTGACCCGGGCACTTAAACAGGAAATAGAAGAAAATGGAGCTGACCTGGTTATGGCTATTGGGCCTGCTATTATGATGAAGTTTGTATGCGAAACTACTAAACCTTTTGGCGTTAAAACATCTGTCAGTCTGAACCCGATTATGATTGATGGCAGTGGAATGTGCGGCGGCTGCAGGGTGTCTGTTGGTGGGGAGACCAAATTTGCCTGTTGTGAAGGTCCTGATTTTGACGGTCACCTTGTAGACTGGGATTTGTTAATGAATCGTCAGAAGATGTATTTAAATAAAGAGAAGGAGTCATTTGAGGCATGGAAGAGGCGTTAGTAAAAAAGAAACGTAAAATTATTCCCAGGAAAACACCCATTCCGGAGCAGGAGCCAATTAAAAGACGCTCCAACTTCAATGAGGTTGCCCTTGGTTATACACCAGAATTGGCTATAAAAGAGGCAGAGCGGTGCTTAAACTGTAAGAAACCGATATGCATACAAGGATGTCCTGTGAATGTACCAATTCGAGATTTTATTGGTCTTATTAAGGAGGGAAATTTCCAAGAGGCCATTGATAAAATTAAGGAAGCAAACTTTTTGCCGGCTGTTTGCGGCCGGGTGTGTCCACAGGAAGATCAATGCGAAAAGAAATGTGTCACAGGTAAAAAGTATGAGCCTGTAGGTATTGGCCGTCTGGAAAGATTTGCCGCTGATTGGGAAATGCAGAGCGGTCATACAAATGTACCAGAGGTAGCTGAGCCAACAGGAAAGAAGGTGGCCATTGTTGGGAGCGGCCCGGCAGGATTAACCTGTGCCTTTGATTTAGCCCGATTGGGTCATAAGGTAGTAATATTTGAGGCCCTGCATGAGGCTGGCGGGGTTTTATTTTATGGTATTCCCGAGTTTCGCCTGCCAAAAAAGATAGTGTCCAGAGAGATTGAGACCTTAAAAAATATGGGCGTTGAGATTATTATCAATGCAGTTGTTGGCAAGCTTATTACTGTAGATGAAATAATGGAAGAGTATGACGCCTGCTTTATTGGCACGGGGGCTGGTTTGCCAAGGTTTATGGGAATAGAAGGCGAAAACTTGAATTGCGTTTATTCTGCTAACGAATTTTTAACCCGGGCAAATTTAATGAGGGCTTATGCTTTTCCAGAGTATGATACCCCAATCAAAGTCGGGCAGCGGGTGGCAGTAATCGGCGGCGGCAATGTTGCCATGGATTCAGTGAGAACCGCCCTTCGTTTAGGAGCCAAAGAGGCTATAATAATTTATCGTAGATCAGAGGTAGAAATGCCGGCAAGGATTGAAGAAGTCCACCACGCTAAGGAAGAAGGTATTCGGTTTGAACTTCTTACCAACCCTGTCAGAATAATTGGAGAAGATGGCTGGGTAAAGGCTATTGAATGTATTCGTATGGACCTAAGTGAACCAGATGAATCAGGCAGAAGACGGCCTGTGCCCAGAAAAGGCTCTGAGTTTCAGATACCCCTTGATGTTGTAATTATGGCGATTGGTACTGGCGCCAATCCCCTCGTTCCTCAAAGCACTACAGCCCTGACTTTAAACAAACAGGGATACATAGCTGTTGATGAAGAAACAAATCGAACCAGCCGGGAAGGTGTTTATGCCGGAGGTGATATTGTAACCGGATCTGCTACTGTCATTCTGGCAATGGGGGCAGGCAGAAAAGCAGCTACAGCAATCCATAGGCGCCTAAGTGAAGATCGGAAAAATAATATCCCAGATGAACTATTAAAATAAAAGAACAAAACCAATTTAAAAGAGTAAGGAGGTAAGTGAGATGTTAAAAAAGTTATTCTGGAAATCAATCATCTTTACAGGAATTGTTGTTGCGTTATTGGTTTCTTCTAACAATAAAATATTATCACAGGGTTTAAAAGCGGAAAAAATTTCTGAAGAGGAAAATATCCCTGCCAAAGAGCCTTTGACAGTAAAATACATATCTTTGGATATAAACTCTTTGGATAAGGCATTCATACAGGTAAAACCATTAAACATTGAATTACAGAAACAGGACAAGGCAGTTCCTCACGGGGGCGGTTCAATAAAAAAAATAGAGGTTAGAGGTTTTCATAACGGAGAAACAATATTCTTTAAACTTTCATGGGATGATGCAACAAAGGATGAAAGGGCCATTACACATACACAGTACAGGGATGCTGTAGGTTTGATGTTCCCGGTTGAGCTTGTAACTATATCTCCGGAGACACCCTTCAGTCCAAGAATGGGTGATAGGGGAAAACTGGTTAATTTATGGCACTGGAAGGCAGACTGGGAAAAAGAATTGTACTTAGCCGGACGATATGAACACATTGAAGATGAGTATATTAACATGTATGACAACTTTGCTAATAATCCACACCCGGTAAAAGCTCACAACAATTTATATACAAGCGTGGCGCTTGTTTCTGGTGGGAGGGCTGCAGGAACTTTGCTGGCAAATCCTGACAGAGGTCGATCAGTGGAAGACCTGAATGCTATAGGGTTTGGAACGCTTACATCGCAAGCTCATCAAGACGTCAAAGGTAAAGGTGATTGGGCTCGTAAGAAATGGGATGTGATGATTTATAGACCTTTAAAAACTTCTGATAAAAATGACGTCCAGTTCGCACCTGGTATGGGAACTTTCTTTAATGTTGCGGTATGGAATGGTGCAGAAGGGGACACTAATGGACAAAAGTCCATTAGTCTAAGATGGCATCCATTAAAGATTGAGAAGGTAAAATAACAAGAGATTGTTGAAAAACTCTAACAATCTCTGATTTCACAGATAAAAACAAGATTACACCGATTAAATCTCGACAATATATCTGTGTAATCATCTTAACAAATCGGTGTAATCAGTATAATAAATAATTATACAGGAGGATCAAATGGCAATTGTTCATAACTGGCAAATTGGAAGAAAGATGGATTATCCATACCTGGAGTCAAGACCCAAAAGGCAATTTGCAGCTGTCTTTAATGTTAACAGGTGTATTGCCTGTCAAACCTGTACAATGGCTGATAAAAGCACGTGGACATACAGCAAGGGACAGGAGTATATGTGGTGGAACAATGTTGAGACAAAACCTTATGGAGGGTATCCTCAGTTCTGGGATCATAAGATATTACAGATACTCTATGACAAAGGGAATAATCCTATGGAATGGTTTACCTCTAAAAAGGACAAGGATGATAAAAAGGCGCCTTATGGTTATTACAGTGGTGATACAATCTTTGAACTGGCAAAGACAAAGGATCTTAAGCAGGCCGCCGTAGGTTATATTCCGAAGGATAAAGAGTGGAGATTCCCGAATATTTATGAGGACACTGCCGTGAGTAAGAAAACAAACATTGAGACAGAGCCGGTAAAAGAGTATTCGGAGCTTCCGGTGCATGATAGATGGTTTTTTTATCTTCAGCGATTATGTAATCACTGTACTTATCCAGCCTGCGTTGCTGCCTGTCCCAGAAGGGCGATATACAAACGTAAGGAGGATGGTATTGTCTTAATAGACCAGAAACGTTGCAGAGGGTACAGAAAGTGTGTGGAGCAATGCCCGTACAAAAAGCCAATGTACAGGGGAGAGACCAGGGTTTCGGAAAAATGTATAGCCTGCTATCCAAGGGTGGAAGGAAAAGACCCGGTTACAAAGGGACGAAGAATGGAAGCAAGATGTATGAGCGCCTGTGTAGGGAAGATAAGGTTAAACGGGTTGCTTACAGGTGATCCTGAGAAACCTGATCCAAAGAATCCCATGGACTTTTTAATAAGGGTTCAAAAGATAGCGTTACCTCTTTATCCCCAGTTTGGCACTGAGCCGAATATTTACTATATACCGCCGAGATGGGTGCCGAGAGAATACCTGAGGCAGATGTTTGGCCCGGGCGTGGATGAGGCAATCGAGAAGTACTCAGCGCCTTCCAGGGAGATGTTGGCAGTGTTTCAACTGTTTAGAACCACTCAGACCATGATCTCAAGGTTTGAGGTTGAGTATGGAAAAAAGGTTTATGAGACCGAAGTAAACGGAAAGAAATTTGAAGTATACGACGATACTGCAATTGGTTATGCAGAAGATGGCGCGGAACTGGTAAGAATTAAAGTTGAGGAGCCTACATGGGAGTCATCAAAAAAAAGGATGGTTACGTACTAATGCAAACACATTAAGTAATCTGGATTCCCGCTGGAGTTTATCCCGTACTTTGATACGGGGCGGGAATGACAAACTGGTTTTTATGAGAGGTATTTTATGTCAAATGAAAAAAAAGAAACGGTAAAGAAGTTGCTTACATTGAGTCAGGCGTATCAGTTTCTTTCAACCTGCCTTTTTGAGCCGAATAAAGGGCATCTGAAGCTGTTAAATGATAAGGAGTACATGAATGAAGTGGGTAGTTGTCTGGGGGCAATCGGAAACGATAAATTATCAGAATCCTTTGATCAAGTCAGGAAGGGATTACAAAACACAACACTGGATTCACTGCTGGGCGAATATCGTTATACATTTGGCAGTACAACTGTAGCGACAGATTGCCCGCCCTACGAAATGTACTTTAGTGGTTCCCACATATTTCAGCAGACACAGGACCTTGCCGATATCTCGGGGTTCTACAGGGCATTCGGGTTAGAAGTCTCAAAAGACGATACTGCGAACAGGTGGGATCATATAGCTGTTGAACTGGAATTTTTACATTTCCTGACTTACAAGCAGGCATACGCAATCGAAAACCATGGGGATAATGAACAGGAGTCTTGTCTCACTGCGAAGAAAAAATTTCTGAACGTTCATATTGGCAGATGGATACAGGCATTTTCAAGGGCTGTGGAGAGAAAGTCTCCTTCCGGGTTTTATAGGCATGTTGCAAAGCTAACAAGTGATTTTGTTCATTTTGATATGGAGAACCTTGGGGTTAGTGCTGACGAAATAGAAGGATTACAGGGCGGAGAACCTGATTATCTCCATAGACTTGAAGGCAAGAGTGCCGCTGCATGTGGTTCCTGTATGGATGAGGAACAGCATGCTTGAACATAAGCTTAAGCACGGGAAAGTACCCAAAATAATTTATGACACACATTTGATTGATGACGTAGTATTTAAGGGCCTTGCAGAGAGAGAAAAGAACGGAGACACTGTATTGTACGGGGAATATCACAAACAGAGGGATGATATTTATGATATTGAGCAGGAAATGAGGCCAAAAAGATTCAGAGACCTGGATAGCGATTTCTTTCATCATTTAGGTTATGACCGTTTCCTGGTAGAGACGTTGGACGAATTTCCTGACATAAAGAGAAATGTTGAAGAGGTACACATAAGAAGGGCAACCACGAAACAAAACGAAGGTTCCAATTTAGTTGATGAAGGCAGGAAGGTTCTTATAAGGCTGTATGCAGATCAGTTCATAGAGGGCAAAGAAATATGTAAGGTGCTCAGGCATGAGCTTATGCATGTTTCTGACATGATGGATAAAGATTTTGAGTATAGTGCAGAACCTTTCGACTGTCCTCCTATGGAAGAGTGGATTATAAGAGATAAATACAGACTTTTCTGGGATATTTACGTGGATGGCAGGCTTGAAAGGGACGGAAGAGAAACCATTGCAACAAGGGAAGATAGAAAGAAGGAGTTTGAATCATTTTTCAGAAAGATTCCAGAAAAGACTAGAAACGTAATATTTGAGAAAATATGGGAAGGAAAAGAGCCTTTAACACATAATAAAATGGTTGAAATGTCAAAGGACATTAAGAAGATTGTTGAGATAACAGGGTCCGGGAATACGAATACAGATAATCTTGAGGAGAAAATAGAAAAGGCAGGCCCTCCACAGGGAACTACCTGTCCTTTTTGCCGGTTTCCAACATCTGACTGGGTAGAGGATATGGGAAATACTGAAGAAATCGTCAAGATAATAAAGGAGGATTTCCCTGACTGGGATGTGCGTGACAGTGTGTGCTCCAGATGTGCAGAATATTATAAATTAAAGGCAGGCAAATGGTAGTTAATACCGGAAATATAAATTTTCAAAAAGGAGGGTGTCTATGAAACTTACACGAAGAAATTTTTTGAAAATCGCCGGAGGGGTAGCAGCAGCGCTCTCAATACCAACGAGAAAAGTACTGGCCCTTCAATCCCTGAAGCCGGCTGTAGAGGTTATTAATCCTCTTGATGCCTATCCTGAAAAGGGCTGGGAAGGTGTGTACAGGAATCAGTATCGGTACGATCGTTCGTTTTCATTTTGTTGTTCTCCGAATGACACGCATCAATGCAGGGTAAGAGCATTTGTAAGGAATGGAGTTGCAGTAAGAGTAGAGCAGGACTACGAACATCAGGATTACACAGACATTGAAGGGAGAAAACCGCAGAGGACATGGAATCCAAGGATGTGTTTAAAAGGTTATACCCTCTTTAGAAATGTGTACGGTCCGCATAGATTGAGGTATCCGGTTCTCAGAAAGGGCTGGAAGCAGTGGGCAGATGACGGATTTCCAGAACTTGACGGCAGGAATAGAGATAAATATAAGTTTACATCAAGAGGTACAGATGAATTGATCAAGATGTCATGGGACAATATATTCGATTATGTTGCACGGGGCATGATTCATATAGCTAAGACCTACAGTGGTGAAGAGGGAAAGAAAAGACTGCTGGAGAGAGATAAATATGTCCCGGAAACACTTACCCACTGGAATGGCGCGGGTACCAGGTGTTTTAAACATCGGGGCGGAATGGGTTTACTGGGGGTTATGGGAAAGTATATGGGTCAGTATCGTTTTTCCAATATGCTTGCTCTTCTTGATACTCATGTAAGAGGAGTGGGGCCTGAGAAGGCGCAGGGAGGAAGGAACTGGTCGAACTATACATGGCATGGCGATCAGGCACCCGGACAACCATTTGTCCACGGTACACAGACTTCTGATGTTGACTTTGCAGACGTAAGGTACTCCAAGTTGACTATTCATGTGGGAAAGAACCTGGTTGAAAACAAGATGCCGGAGGCACACTGGTTTATAGAAACGCTGGAAAGGGGCGGCAAGATAGTAGTTATTTCACCTGAGTACAATCCCCCTGCTACCAAGGCCGATTACTGGATGCCTGTCAGGACAGGCTTGTCAGATACCAGCATATTCCTGTGCGTGACAAAGATACTGATTGACAAGAAATGGTATGACGAGGACTATGTTAAGAAGTTTACAGACTTCCCATTGCTTGTCAGGGTTGATAGCCTGAAGAGGCTCAAGGCCAATGAGGTATTTCCCAACTACAGGAACCATAAACTCGACTATAGCCACAGAGTACAGGGTATGACAGAAGAGCAAAGAGAGCAGATCGGAGACTTTGTTGTTTATGATAAAAATTCAAAGGACTTCAAGGCAATAAGCCGAGAGGATGTTGGTAAGCGGTTTACAGCAAAGGGGATAAATCCATCTCTTGAAGGTAAGTACAAGGTGAAGACACTGGACGGCAAGGAAGTGGAAGTGATGCCTCTATTTGAGATGTACAAGGTGCACCTCAGAGACTTTGATGCTAAGACAACTTCTGAAATTACAGGCACTCCGGCTCATCTGATTGAAAGGCTTGCAAAGGATATAGCAACAATTAAGCCTGTAGCCATACATTACGGAGAGGGAATTAACCACTATTTTCATGCAACACTGCATAACAGGGCAACATATCTGCCATTAATGTTAACCGGTAATATAG
>JAZFSN010000184.1:0-12546 GCA_036446195.1 Thermodesulfovibrionia bacterium
CGTGGCCGGTGAGACAGTGAAAGGACTTCTGTCAAGAACAGAGAATATAATAAAGACCCATCCATCTGCGCACCTTATCTTTATCATGTCCGGCTTAAATGACATTGCAATGGAGGATTTTGATTTTTTAGATTCATACAGGAAAATACTTGAAAGGCTATCCTCTGCTTATCCGGATGCGCGCATTTTTGTTAACAGTCTGTTACCGACAGACACAGATTTTATTTCTAATGATACAATTCAGGATGTGAATAATTCCCTGAAAGAGCTCGCTATAAGTACCGGGGCCGAATTTCTTGATATATACAAACTCTTTATTGATAAGAATGGCAGACCTGCCAGGGGCTATCTGCTTGATGACGGCGTACACCTGAGTGATAAGGGTTATGAGTTGTGGTCTGACGAATTAGAGAAGATAATTATTGAGATCAGACCTTGATAATTTCTTACAGGTGAATTTCGCTATTATTGATCCTGTAAATCTAATGTCTTATGTCGGCTGTAATCTTGTCATTCCGGCTTGTCCGGAATCATTCTTACGGAAGGACTCCCGACAAGCCCTGTACCATACGGTGCATGGGCAAGCAGGAAGGATGCCGGACAAGCCGGCATGACAGACTTTGGGAGAATTTTATATTATGCGCAATTTTATAAGTCATCATGTATAACAATTATCATTTCAAATTGATAAATGTTAATTTTAAATTTTACAATTTTTTACATGGGAGGATAAATGGCAAATTTTGATATTGAAAAGATCAGGAACGTCGCAATAATCTCTCACGGAGGGGGAGGCAAGACCTCGCTTGTCGAGGCTTTGCTTTTTGATTCAGGGGTAACAGACAGGCTTGGAAATGTCGAGGCCGGTAATACAGTAACCGACTATGAACCTGAAGAAATTGAGCGGAAAATTTCCCTGTCTTCTGCAGTTGCCTTCTGCAGCCGGAACGGCAACAGAATTAATATAATAGATACGCCCGGATATATTAATTTTTTAGAGGATACCAAAGTCTGTCTCAGCATTACAGACGGCGCCGTAGTCATTATAAGCGCATTGTCAGGTGTAAAGGCTGAAACGGAAAAAATCTGGCAGTATGCATGTCAGTATGAAATTCCAAGGATAGTGTTTGTCAATAAAATGGATAGAGAAAATGCCAATTTTGACAGAGCTGTAGGCGAAATTGAACAATCTTATGAATCTGCTGCGATTCCTCTAAATATTCCAATTGGCTCAGGGGAGAGTTTTGAAGGGGTTATAGATATCATGAGGATGAAGGCTATAAGGTCAAATGAAGGGGAAGCCTCTGAAGGCGATATTCCCGAGGAACTTAAAGCCAGTGCTGAAGGGTACCGCAAGAAATTAGTAGAAAAAATAGCTGAAGATGATGATGCCCTGCTTGAAAGGTACCTTGACGGGGGCGAGCTGACAAAAGAAGAGATTGAACAGGGAATAAAGAAAGGTTCTATCACGCGAAGGTTTATCCCTGTGGTATGCGGTTCAGCAATAAAAAATATAGGTGTACAGCAGCTCCTTGATGCAATTCTGCTCTGCCTTCCTTCTCCAACTGAAAAGGGAAATATAACACCGATTCAAGGTATAAACCCAAAGAACGGTGACAAACTTGAGAGAAAGCCTTCAGAATCTGATCCGTTTTCAGCGCGTGTTTTCAAGACAATTGCTGACCCCTTCGCAGGCAGGCTCACTATTTTTAGAGTTTTTTCAGGAGTCCTTAAAGCGGATTCAACTGTTTATAACTCAACCCGCAAGACCAAAGAAAAACTCGGGAATATTTTTTATTTAATAGGTAAAAAACATGTTCCTGTGCAAAAAGCAGGACCGGGTGAAATCGCGGCAGTTGCCAAACTTAGAGAGACGAAGACAGGAGATACCCTTGCTGACGTTGGCAATCCCGTGCTTTTTGACCCCGTAAAATTTTCAGACCCTATGATTTCCTATGCAATTGCCCCCAAAGGCAAAGGGGATGAGGAAAAAGTAAGCGCCGGGCTTCAAAAAATGCTTGATGAGGACCCCGCACTTAAATTTCATCGCGATACCGAGACAAAAGAGATGATTCTCTCCGGGATGGGACAGGTGCATCTTGAGGTCACACTTCAAAAGCTAAAGAGAAAATTCGGGGTTGAAGTCCTGATGAAAACGCCTAAAATTCCCTACAGAGAAACAATTAAAACATCTGCAAAGGTCCAGGGTAAATACAAAAAGCAGTCTGGCGGGAAGGGACAGTACGGAGACTGCTGGATAGAAATAAACCCTCTGTCCCGCGATGAAAATTTCGAATTTGTTAATAAAATAGTCGGCGGTGTTATTCCCAGACAATATATCCCGGCAATTGAGAAAGGAATAGTTGAAGCACTGCAAGGAGGAATTGTGGCGGGCTATCCAATGGTTAATCTGAGGGCAACGGTATATGACGGTTCATATCATGCTGTTGATTCTTCTGAGATGGCCTTTAAAATAGCCGGCTCTATGGCACTCAAAAAAGCCGTGCAGAATGCCAGACCGGTGCTTCTGGAGCCGATAGTTAAAACCGAGGTTATTACCCCTGATGAATTTCTTGGAAACGTTATAGGCGACCTCAACGGAAAGCGCGGAAAGGTCCAGGGAGTCGAACCTCAGTCAGGAAACAATCAGAAAATCTCGGCCCTTGTCCCGATGGCTGAAATGCTCATTTATGCAAATCAGCTTAATTCCATCACGAGCGGCCGCGGTATGTATACTATGGAGTTTTCTCACTACGAAGAAGTTCCTCATCATCTTGCACAAAAAATTATTGCGGAAAGGACAAAAGCAAAAGAAGAAGAGTAAGTTTTTTGCCAACCCCTGAATCCTGATGATGACAGGGAAAAATCACTCTGAACAGGGGTTAAAATAATAAATGAAAAGACGATATATCTTCTTTTCAGCCCTGTTATTACTGAGCGCAATTATCGTTTATGTATTTTACCCTACAGACAAAAACAGGATCAGGAAGGTAATAGGCAACTGTGAGGAAGCAGTTGTTGCAGAAGATATTGACAAACTGATGAAGTTTATATCATATAATTACAGGGACGAATACGGCAATGGCTACCTCAAGCTTAAAAAAACATTGCAGACGGTCTTCAGGCGTCTGGACAGCATATACATTGAAAGAAATATAAAGGGAATATCAGTTAATGACAAGCTTGCAGAAGCTGAGCTTTCAATCCGGGTCCTTGTTTCCCGCCCCGGCGGGTCGCCTGTGGCGACTGAAAATGATGAAAAGAGATATATCATAGGGGATGCAGGGAATTCAAGGACAATAAAAGTATTTTTTGAAAAAACATCCTATAAATGGCTGATAACAAAAGTAGATGGTGTATTCGATGTTAAAAATTAGGGAGTAAAACAGAAATTTCAAATATGGAAAAATATATCGGACTTGATGCCGGTTCTGTAAGCGTAAAACTGGCAGTTTTGGATACTAAAAGCAATATCCTTAAAACACAGTATGTCAGACACAAGGGAAAACCCCTGTCGGTAGCCTACGAACTCCTGCGTAATACAGAGCCTGCCTCTGCTATAAGTATAACAGGTTCAGCAGGAAGGCTTATTGCCAAGATACTTGGTATTAATCCTGTAAACGAGTTAATAGCTCAAAGCTACTCAACAAAAAAGCTCTATCCCGATGTCAGAACCATTATTGAAATGGGAGGTGAGGATTCAAAACTCATACTGCTTGAAAATGGAAAGGTAAAGGAATTTTCCATGAACTCGGTCTGTGCTGCAGGCACAGGCTCTTTTCTTGACCAGCAGGCAGAAAGACTCAAGCTCAGCATAGAGGAATTCAGCGAGATTGCTCTGGAATCAAAAAACCCTCCCCGGATTGCCGGAAGATGCAGTGTCTTTGCAAAATCCGACATGATTCATCTTCAGCAGATAGCCACACCGTTAAAGGACATTGTTGCCGGCCTCTGTTTCGCTGTTGCAAGAAATTTCAAGGGCAGTATATGCAGGAACACGACGCTGTCAATGCCTATCAGTTTTCAGGGCGGAGTAGCGGCAAACAAAGGAGTTGTAAGGGCATTTAAAGAAGTTTTTGAACTCGAAAGTCTTGTAATTCCAGGGCATTTTGCTCTAATGCCCGCAATAGGCGCAGTCCTTAAAGACATGGAGCTGGGAATAAAAAACCATTACGATGCTGAAAAAATAATAGCATTTATCTTATCCCCTGCAAATGACAAAGATGAAGGGCATGGACCCCTGAAATATACAAATTGCAAATCGCAAATTACAAATTGCAATGAAATTACAGAATCGTCTGTAACTCTCAATGAATCATCTTCAATTCCAGGCTCGCAAATCAATGCCTATTTGGGTATAGATATTGGTTCTATAAGCACAAACCTTGCTGTCCTGGATGAAAAAGGCGGATTGCTCTCAAAGTTGTATCTGATGACTGCAGGCAGGCCTATTGAAGCTGTAAGACAGGGACTTGACGAAATAGGGCAGAAAATCGGTGACAAAGTCCGGATTTTAGGAGTCGGAACCACGGGTTCCGGAAGATATATGATTGCTGACTTTATCGGGGCAGACATTATAAAAAATGAAATCACGGCACAGGCGCAGGCCGCAGTAGATATAGACCCCAAGGTAGACACTATATTCGAGATTGGCGGCCAGGATTCAAAGTATATCTCTTTAAAAGATGGAGTTATTGTTGATTTTGAGATGAATAAGGCATGTGCAGCCGGAACCGGCTCTTTCCTGGAAGAACAGGCAGAAAAACTTAATATATCAATAAAAGAAGATTTCAGCAATCTGGCATTTAAATCAAAGCGGCCATGCTCACTGGGAGAGAGATGCACGGTGTTTATGGAAAATTCACTCCTGGCAAAACAGCATAAAGGGACGCCTAAAGACGACCTTGTTGCAGGGCTTTCTTACTCAATAGTCCAGAACTACATTAACAGGGTAGTAGGCAACAAGAAAATAGGAAACAGGATATTTTTTCAGGGGGGGGTAACCTTTAACAAATCTGTTGTTGCGGCATTTGAAAAATACCTGAATAAAAAAATAATCACCCCGCCCAATCACGAAGTAACCGGCGCAATAGGCATGGCGATTATAGCCAGAAAACATATGAATGACCAAAAAAATAAAAACCTGCCGCACGCTACACATCACATGTCACCCGTAACTAAATTTAAGGGTTTTGACCTTTCAAAAAGAAGCTATGAAGTAAAGTCCTTTGAATGCAAGGGCTGTGACAATTTATGCGAGATAAACAAGATTCAGATACAAGATGAAAAAGACCCTCTTTTTTACGGCAGCAGATGCGAAAAATATGATGTAAAACGCGGCAAGAAACATGTTTCAGACAAAACTCCTGACTATTTTGCTGAAAGAGAACAGCTCCTTACAAAGTCACATAATGAATACCTTAATGCGCTAAGCATAAAGAGTAACGGGCTAAAAGACAAAAGTCCGTTACACGTCAAACGTCAAACGTCACGCGTAAGAATCGGCATCCCTATGATATTCTTTTTCCATGATTTCCTTCCTTTCTGGAGCACCCTTCTGTGGGAGCTTGGATTCGTGGTTGAGACATCCGGCTCTACTAACAGACAGATTATAAACAAAGGGATAGAGAGTATCCTTTCAGAAAGCTGCTTTCCCCATAAAGTGGCACATGGGCATATAAAGGACTTGATTGACAGGGAAGTTGACGCAATTCTTATACCGAGCTTTATAAACATCAGTTCCGGAAATAAATCAACAAGCGGTTTTGCATGCCCGTATATACAAACCATGCCTTACATAACAAAAGTCGCCTTCAGGGAAAAAACAGTGAATCAGGATAGAGTAAACCGGAAAAGAAATGGGGACTTTCTTTCAAACGGGGTAAAACTTCTCCGACCTGTTGTTGACATAGTTTTAGGGAGGAATCATCTTTTAAAAGAGATACACAAGACTCTTAAACCATTTAATATCGCGATGAATGCGATTAAAAAGGCATGTATAAAGGCCGAGAAGACTCAGGAAGAATTTACCTTGTCAATAAGAAGCAGAGGCAGAGAGATTTTAGAAAAAATAAATGAAAAAACCATTGTTATTACAGGACGCGCATACAATGCCTTTGACCCGGGAATTAACCTCAAAATCCCCAAAAAACTATCTGAAATAGGGGTCTGTTCCATTCCAATGGATTATCTGCCAATAGAAGATATTGACATATCAGGAAGATGGCCTAATATGTACTGGAGGTCAGGACAGAACATCCTTAGAGCAGCTGAAATTATCAGGAACAATCCTAATCTTTTTGCTTTGTACATAGGCAATTTTTCGTGCGGGCCTGATTCTTTCATCCAGAGATTTTTCACTGAGACATTGGCCGGCAAGCCATTCCTTCAGATTGAGATTGACGAGCATAGTGCAGACGCAGGAATAATCACGAGGTGCGAAGCATTCCTTGACAGTATAACAGGCAGAAAAGACATTCCTGTAAGAGAGCCTAAAAGGGTGAACGACCTGTCCCTTAGTAAAGGCACTAACAACAGGATCGTCTATATACCCAGGATGTCAGACCATGCCTTTGGACTTGCAGCCGCATTTGAATCATGCGGTCTGAACGCCGAGGTAATGGATGCCCCGGATGCCCAGACTGTAAAAATCGGAAGAAGTTATTTATCAGGAAAAGAATGTTATCCCTGCACCATAACTACAGGTGACATGGTAAAAAAAGCCCAGTCAGATGATTTTGAACCGTCAAGGACTGCCTTTTTCATGCCCTCTGGTTCAGGACCATGCCGTTTCGGACAGTACAACATCCTGCACCGACTTGTCCTTGATGAAATAGGATTTCCAGAGATACCAATATTCTCACCTAATCAGGACGAATCGTTTTACACTCAACTTGGCATAGTTGGCAAAGATTTCTCAATACTGGCGTGGAAAGGTATTACCGCAACAGAACTGCTAATTAAGTGCCTCCATGAAACAAGACCTTATGAAATTAACAAAGGAGAATCAGAAAACGTTTATAACGAATATCTCCTTAAAATCAGCAGGACGATAAAGAGCCGGAATCCTGACTTAATCGAACTTCTGAACGAGATGTGCAATGCTTTTTCCGGCATACCAAAGACAAAGGAGAGAAAACCTCTTATCGGAATTATTGGTGAAATATACGTCAGACATAATACCTTCTCAAACGAAGACATCATAAAAAAGATTGAAGCGCTAGGCGGCGAAGTATGGCTTGCACCATTTGAGGAATGGATTTACTATGTAAACATGATGGCACTTCGCAAGGCAATGATTAAATGGAAAAACAATCTGTCTTCAAAAAAACACATGGGGGATATTTTAAACATCCTGATTAAGGGGCGTGTTCAAAAAGGTATCGAGCACAGATTTTCAAAACCCTTCAAAGGATACCTTCGAACCCTAAAAGAGCCCACCACAAAAGAAATACTGAGAAATGCATCACCGTATCTGCATGATTCATTTGAGGGCGAGACAATCCTGAGCATGGGCAAAGCAGTAGACTTTGTAAAAAACGGCGCTTCAGGTATAATTAGTGCTATACCTTTCGGCTGTATGCCAGGTACCATTGTAAGTGCTTTACTAAAAGGGCTTAAACAGGATACTGGAATTCCGTGCCTGAGCGCTGACTATGACGGGGCAGAGGCAAATTGCTCTGAAATACAGCTTGAGGCATTTATACATCAGACGCATGAATATTGTAAACAAAAAAAGCCGTTATAAGTTATTAGTTATCAGTTGTTCGAATAACAAATAACGAGTAACCAATAACAGATTAAAGAAAAGGAGGTGATTAAGTGGGAAGTGTTGTAAAGTGGCGCAAGAAGAAAATGAACAAACACAAACATAAAAAGCTTCTTAAAAAAAGTCGACATAAAAAGAAGAAATAAAGGGCGATAAACCTGAATGTTTTTACGTATATTGAAAACAAATACTAATTTATACTCCGGCAAATTTTTTACCCGTTCAATCCTGCCTTGAGTGGATTAAGTATCGAATTTTCTTTATCCATTAAAATTTCCTGTAATCAGTCAGTTTACCCCATTAGAAGCCCTTCGCCCTTCTAATGGGGTAAACGCATGCCCTGCATGTACCAAAAAAACATAACTCCAGTTTTAAAATAAATATTAAAAAACAGATAGTTATGCTTAAAAGTTAAACCATTTGTTTATCTTATGGCAGTATAACCGGTATTGACAACAGCCTTATCACAATTAATAATAAACCATGCTATTAGCCGAACTCAGAACCAATAACTCGGAAATCCGGGTGGACAGGAAATTAGCCATTTCTTTATCACAAATTTCCGGTTCTGATATATTTGAACTCTTTGCCTTATCAAACTCTGCAAGGATAAATTTCCATGGCAATAAGGTTGACCTGTGCTCTATAGTTAATGCTAAATCAGGCGCATGCCCGGAAGACTGCTCTTTCTGTGCCCAGTCTGCACACAGTCATGCAGATATTAAAGAATACCCGCTCCTGCCCAGAGAGGATATTCTTGAGGCCGCTATTTCAGCAAAAAAAAATGGCGTAAAACGATTCTGCATTGTATCCAGCGGCAAAAAAGCCCAGATGGGAGATATAGCGCAAATATGCGGTTTTATTTCAGAAATAAGGAATATAGGCCTTCTTCCCTGTGCCACGCTCGGTATGCTCGATACCCCGGAACTTAAAAGGCTGAAGGATGCAGGGCTTCACAGATACCACCACAACCTGGAAACCTCAGAGGCATTTTTTACGGAAATCTGTACAACCCATACATACAGGGAAAAAATTAAAACAATCGAGACAGCAAAGTCAGTTGGTCTGTCCATTTGCAGCGGAGGGATATTCGGCCTGGGAGAATCATGGGAAGACAGAATTGACATGGCCTTCGCACTAAAAGGAATCGGGATTGATTCTGTCCCGATTAACTTTCTCTCACCGGTTTCAGGAACATCCCTTGGAAATATGGAAATGCTTGATCCTGTAGAAGCTTTAAAAATAATAGCCATTTACAGACTGATTTTCCCCGGGCGCGAAATTAGAATATGCGGAGGACGCCATGCCGCGCTGAGAAATCTGAATTCCTATATATTCCTGGCTGGAGCTGACGGATTTTTAATCGGCAATTACCTGACAACACCGGGAAGAGATCCAAAGGACGATATTCAGATGATTAAAGATTTGGGGCTTAGAACATAATGTTCAGGAATCAATTCCGAAGTGTCAGGACAACAGGGCGTAAGAACTACAGCATAAGAATGAGGGCATTAAGGCAGGGAATTCACGTATCAGGTGCCGAGGGTATATATGAAAAAAACGATATATTCAAGATACTTCACGGATACACTGAAAGGGCTCTTTCCCATGAAAAGGGCAGGGCAGACGAAATAAACATTACGGTTGAGGAACTCAGGGAAAAACCCCGCAGGATTTCATCTCTCCCTCTATGTACGTTAAATACCAGAAACACTGATGCTGTAAAAAAGGCTGTCTTTAAAATGCTGACCTCAATTGGAGTAACAGAAAGGGGTATTGAAGCAGCGTATCAATCCCTTAGCATGGGCATCACAATGAGGGGGGCAATGTTGATGGATATAGAAGGGGTAAGACTTGAACCGGATCTCTTAAGAGGTGTAAGGGTAACACGAATGGGAATAAACAAAAAAGCAGCAGCAGTTCTCTCGAGAAGATTAAGCAGATTAGGGATTAATAACAACACTGTTAAAGAGGCATTGATACTGACAAGCAAGGTTCAGAAGCATCCCATGATAATAGGGGAGCTATGCATATCTGACAATCCTAATTACACAACTGGATATATCGCCACCCAAACCTATGGGTATATCAGACTGCCCCGAATTAAAAAACGGGGTATTCCCTACGGCGGAAGAGCTTTTTTTATTACAGGCGGAGAAGTAAAGGACCTGATCAGGTATCTTCAAAAAACCCCTGTCATAATCAATAATATTAAACCCTGCAAAGGCATAATATCATTAAATGATATCCTTAAAAGCAAGCCTCATCGCTAATCCCGTTGCCGGCAAGAGGGCATTCAGGTCAATAAAGAAGATTGAGGACATGCTTAGGGAAAAGGTTTCCCTTACTACGTTCATAACCAGAAAACAGGGAGACGCCCATGACTTTGCAAAAAAAAAATCAGGGACTGACCTTATTATAGTAGCTGGAGGCGACGGCACTTTTAATGAAGTTATAAATGGTGTACTTTGTGCCAGGGAAATCGAGCCTGACAGGGGGAATAGCCCGCTTGCGCTGGTTCCGCTCGGAACAACAAATGTCCTGGCACAGGAGCTCGGCATCCCGAAAGACATTAAAAAGGCCGTTAACCTCGCACTAACAGGCACTCCAAAAAAAATATCGCTTGGCAGAATTAACGGCAGTTATTTTACCCTGATGGCAGGTATAGGTTTTGACGGCCAGGCAGTATTAGGAGTTAAAAACAATATTAAAAAAATTGCGGGAAAAGGCGCTTACATAATTTCAGGGTTTAAAGCACTATACGGGTATAATCCTCCCCTGATCGAGATTAAAACCCGGGACGGGACATTCACGGGATATTCCGCAGTTGTAGGGAACTCACGCTGCTATGCCGGCCGTTTCCAGGTAACTCCCAGAGCAGATATAATAAAGCCGGAACTTGACTTATGCCTTTTAAAAAGAAAAACAAAAACAAGCCTGTTAAAATTTGTAAGCGGCATTATTATGAAAAGGCACCTTAAGTTAAAAGACGTCCTGTATGGAAAATATTCCGAGCTGGAAATTTCCTCTAAAAAACCTGTTCATGTACAGATAGATGGAGATTATTTTGGAACATTGCCTGTAAAGATTACCGCAATCAAAGATGCAGTAAATGTTATATGGTAGCAGTAACACATTAGAGAGCACTAACTTAAAAAGGTTGAGGTCAAGGTTAAGGCTAAGAAAGATATTTTTTAATTCTCAACCTCAAACTCAGCCTTAACCTTTGTAAATATTTGTGTCCAGACCTGTTTCTTAGTAGTCCTCCCGAAGCGTGTCACATCCAGGCTCTGACGTCACAAAATATTTCAGATAAATCAGAGCCCCTAAATCATAGATAAAATGAAGGTGTATGGGTATCAGGAGACTCTCAAAAATATGGAAAAATATTCCAATATAAAATCCCATAATTACAGCTATTACGGCATATGCAGGGGTTACAAAATGAACAAGACCAAAGAGAATACTTGCAATAATAATCCCGAATTTATACTGAATGATTCCACGAAAGAGGATTTCTTCTGCAAAACCCGCAAGCAGCGAGATTAAAACCAGATCAAAAAAACGAGTATTGGAAAAAATAGCCTTTATGTCAGTTATCATCACCTTTCTCAGCGAACCTATCACCGGAAATTTCTCAGCCTTTTCAGAAAGAGAGAAAACAAACAGAGCAAAAGGCGGGAATGCCGCCAGAGTGCCTATGAGGATATCGCGGAAAAGATTGGCAGTTAACGGAAAGAGACTAATATCAAAATACCCTGCCAATAAAAAAGCCAATATCAGTGCAATACTTTCTATGAGCAAAGCAATGGCCAGAATCTTTATTCTTGAAAATTCCATGCTAATTAATGATAAAAGATTCTGATATGTTTGTCTTACAGGCGTTGTAATTTATTTAATTAACAGCGTAAACTACCCTCAAATCTTCACCAAATTTTGTCTCCACACAGTTTTTCCTTGATTTGAATCTCAAAGATTCATAGAATTATACGAATCCCAAAAATGGACAATCTCATTAATTCACTGACCGATATAACCGGCACAGCAGCGGGCTACGCATGGGGAATACCATCAATTATACTGCTTGTGGGGACCGGTCTTTACCTCACCATACGGCTCAGGATGATACAGATACGCGGGTTTAAACACGCTGTTCAACTCATATCAGGCAGGTATGACAGGACAGGGGACCCCGGGGAAATTTCGCATTTTCAGGCGCTATCCGCTGCTCTGTCAGCAACAATAGGGACAGGAAATATTGCCGGAGTGGCAACTGCAATATCTTTTGGCGGACCAGGTGCAGTCTTTTGGATGTGGATCACTGCATTTGTCGGCATGGCAACAAAATATACGTCCTGCGCCCTTGCTCTCAAATTCAGAACCATACACCCCGATGGTAAGACCTCAGGCGGTCCCATGTACACCCTGAAAAACGGTCTTGGAATGCCCGGGTTAGGAGCTGCCTTTGCCGTCTTTACACTCATTGCCTCATTTGGTATTGGAAACATGGTGCAGGCTAATTCTGTTGTGGATGGTCTAAGCTTCATCTTCCCTCGGGCAACCGAGTTCCGACTAATTATTGGAATAATTATGGCAGTGGCAGTAGGCCTTGTTAGTATCGGTGGGATTAAGCATATCGCAAAAGTAGCTTCGCATATTGTCCCCTTTATGGCTATCGCTTACTGCAGTTCTGCAATATTAATCCTTGCCATGAATATTGATAAAATTCCTTCAGCCTTTGCCACCATCATAAACCATGCGCTAAACCCATGGGCAGC
>JAZFSN010000185.1:0-10294 GCA_036446195.1 Thermodesulfovibrionia bacterium
AACTGTCCGCCACGGCGGATCCGCCTGAGGCGGAAGCTACACCCCCAGCTAAAAATTTGTTTACAAATTTTTGAGTTAAAAGTTATTAGTTAAAACCTGTACCTTTTCACTCTTAATTCTTCACTTCCATTTGCTTTAAACAAATAGGTTATGGTGGGCCTAAGTGGGATCGAACCACTCACCTCACGCTTATCGGGCGTGCGCTCTAACCAACTGAGCTATAGGCTCTTATCTATTAGTAACTAGTTATCAGTTAACAGTAAAAAATACAACTAATAAATATAACTTCAGGGATAATTAAATTCTAAACTCCTGAACTAATAAAATACCTTAAAAAAAAACTTATTGTCAATTTAACATACCTCAACTGTTACACCAAAATGATAATGTCCTAAAAAAGTCATGCTATCCTGCCCTTTTAATTATTCATGTCTGTCATACTGGCCTGCCGGCAGGCAGGCAGGCTTGTCCAGTATCTTTCTTTAAAGAATGATTCCGAACAGGTCGGAATGACAGAAAAAAGCGGGAATGACAACTGCGTTGAGGCAATAACATAAAATAGGACATTTCTAAATTGGTTTGACATTCAACATACCTCAACATCTTTCCCAACAAAACTTCTTCTAAGTCTTGTAATGATTTCATCAATAAAGCCTTCGTCAAGCCATTTATCCAAATCATATTTTTTATAAAGCCACTTAACCTTTGTTATATAGTTCATCCTGTCAATAATCAGGCTGCTGACATAAGGTTTTATCTTTCCTGCGAGGGCTTCAGGGTTCATCGGAAGTACAGGCCCTATAAAAACATATGTTTTTATTCCTGAGCTGTGAAGTTTTTGTAATGCATTAATACGGGCCGTGACAGGAGGAGCCATGGGTTCGAAAATCCTCCTTATCCTCTCATCATCGGTTGTTATTGTCATGCCCACTTCTGCTTTTTTCAATCTTGAGATTATATCGATATCTCTTAAAACAAGAGGTGATTTCGTAAGAATATCTACGGGGAAGTTGTATGCCGTGAGGACTTCAAGGCACTTTCTTGTAATGTTGTATTTGTGCTCTGCCGGCTGGTACGGGTCAGTTACTGAACTTATGATAATATTGCCCATCTGTGCTCGTTTCATCTGTGTTCTCAGTACCTCGGGAGCATTTGTCTTAACATCGACAAAACTTCCCCACGGCTCTGCATGAGCGGTAAATCTTTTCATAAAGGTAGCGTAACAGTATCTGCAGGCATGAGCACAGCCTACATAAGGATTTATGCAGTATATTCTGCCGGGGATACCTGTTTTCGAAAGCACAGAGCGAACTTCTATTTCTTTAGTAATAAGAGATTCACAACGAATTGGTCTCATTGGTTTATTTTAATAAATAAACATTATTTCCTGAAGAAATAATGAACTACCCCTCAGCAGAGCTGCGAGGTATCAAAGTCATACCCGTGAAAATGGGTATCCAGAGAGCAAACGGACTGGATTCCCGCTCAAAAGACTGCGGGAATGACAAAAACCTTTATCATCCTTCCCTGTTGTCATTCCGGCTCCCGTTCTCCGTAGCACTGCGAAGGATGAATGTCCGGTCGGAGCGACTCTTCGCGGAGACTCGCTTCGAGAATCCCTCTTCTATGCCACCCGTTACTGACTGGTTACACTATCGACTGGATTATATATTCAAAAATACTTACTATAGTATACTTCATAAATGTTACATACTCAGCCGACTATCGACTATAACTATAAGGACAAATAAAATGAACGATTATTACCACACATTTCATATCCCGGTCATGGGAACCGGCCATTCTGCGGATACACCTATACGGATAGCTCCCTTAGGTATTACTTCTGTTGTTTCACTGGTAGATGATATTTTGCTCGAAAAAATCCGTAAATACTACACTGAAAAATACGGCTTGCCTTACTCCGGTATCCCCAGAAAGGCAGAGGATGGTAGAGCAAAAAGGATTACAGCCTACCTTGATCTCCTTCAGGAAATCGTTCAGATTAAAACAGAGGCTGTCAGGAAACAGCCTTTTTTCGCTGACAACGACAAAAGCAAATATTTTGAATTGCTGCCAGAGGAAAGTTTCATGAAAAGAGATTACAACCGTCTTCTTAATATGAAGGCCGGGCATGAAAGGGACGAGTTGGAGAAAGATTTAACACTCAGGATACAGCCTGGCTCTATCGACGTTAATATTATGGTTACACTGGACCGAAGCAATATTGACAGCAAGGGCAATCCCCTCGGTGAAGAATTCAGTGATGCCAAAGCAGCCCTCAGAGGCTATGCCAATAGTAGTCTGCAATCCGGCATTGTATTTTCAGCCGGTATAAATCAGAGATTGTTCAGTTATATGACCGGATTCAATGATTTTTACAGGGATGAAACCGGTAAAATCAAAAAGAAGATAATTCTCAAAGTCAGTGACTTCCGCTCTGCATCTATCCAGGGCAAATTTCTGGCTAAAAAGGGGTTAGAAATTTACGAATTTCGTATAGAATCCGGACTGAACTGCGGAGGCCATGTGTTTCCTTCCAATGGAATATTACTTCCAAGTCTTCTCCAGGAATTCAAAGATAAACGTGATCAGCTATCTGTTGAGTTTCAGCCGCTGATACTAAAATATTACAAAAATAAGGGATTGAAATATCCTGAGTCAGCCTTAAACAGCCATCCACTTATCACTGTTCAGGGCGGCATTGGTACCCATGGGGAAATGCGCAGACTTACGGAAGATTTTGGAATGGATTTAACCGGATGGGCCAGTCCTTTTCTGCTGGTCCCTGAAGCCACTTGCGTGGATGTTGCTACCCTCGAATTATTAAGGCAGGCAGGTGAAGATGACCTTTATGTTAGCAATGTATCTCCACTGGGGGTACCATTCAGCAATGTGTACAAAACAGGGTCAGAAATCTGGACCAGTAAGAGAGTAGAACAAGGCAGGCCCGGCTCTTCATGTACAAAAAGTTTTCTTATGCTTAACACAGAATTTAACGAGAGGCCTATATGTATTGCCTCCAGGCAATACCAGAAGAGAAAACTATCGGAGATAGATAATCTGGTGCTTTCAGACGATGAAAAAAAGAGACTTCGCTCTGCGGTTGTGGAAAAAACATGTATCTGTGACCATCTGGGTAATGGCGCACTTATTGAACTGGGAATTGCGGAGGAGAAAAATGCACCCCAATGCATATGTCCCGGCGCTGTTATCGCCTGGTTTAATAAAATTTACACATTAAAGGAGATGGTGGATCATATTTATGGAAGAGGCCCTTCCCTGGTTTCATCCAAACGTCCGCATGTGTTTGCCAGCGAAATTGTGATGTATGTGGATTTCTTTGAAAAACAGGTTGCTAATTACAGTTACACACCTAGGGAAAACAAAGTTCTGCAGGAATTTAAAAGTAATCTTGAAAATGGAATGGACTTTTGCCTGAATATTGCAGGAAGGCAGCCGTATCAGGGAGAAAATCTTGCATCAATTCCTTTATGTGTGGAACAACAAAGGGCCCGCCTACAGGCTATTTATGCAGATTTTGAAAACAAATCTGCTGTACCCCACTGATATTTTGTTGCCCTGTTTTGTTCCATTTTTCTCTACTTTCTACTTTTTTTTCACAACGGCCAGAGCCTTGCCTCTATTACGCCGAGCAGTTTGTGGAATGTCTCGGTCTTAAACGCCGAGATAGAAAGAGCATTGAACCTTTTACAAATGTCGGTAACCTCCTGTTGAACCATCAGATCCTCTTTATTGAAGACTAAAACAACCGGTTTTTCCAGAAGCCCCAGATCGGAGAGTATTTTTTCTACGGATTCTATCTGCTGTTCAAATCTGGGGTTTGATATATCCACAACGTGTAAAAGTAAATCTGCGTCTTTCAGTTCCTCCAGTGTTGTCCTGAAGGCTGCCATGAGGTCTTTGGGAAGGTCACGAATAAACCCGACTGTATCGGTAATTATCACATCCCGTTCTCTGGGGAATCTCAGCCGCCTACTTGCAGTATCAAGGGTTGCAAACATTTTATCTTCTACAAAGGTTTTACTGCTGGTGAGATTATTCAACAGAGTTGATTTGCCTGCATTGGTGTAGCCTATTATTGATATTATCGGGATCCCCTGCTCAATCCTGCGTGCTTTTCTCTGCTGCCTGGCGCTACCCAGGGATTCAAGCTGTTTTTCGAGCAGGATTATCCTGTCTCTTACCCTCCGTCTGTCCACCTCCAGTTTCATCTCTCCGGGACCTCTTCCTCCGATTCCTCCCATCAGTCTGGACATCGCAGTCCCTTTACCTGTGAGTTTAGGAAGCCTGTAGCTTAACTGCGCAAGCTCTACCTGTACCTTCCCGTCTCTGCTGTGAGCCCGTCGTGCAAAGATGTCAAGAATAAGCTGTGATCGGTCTATAGCCTTAAGCTCTGTCAGCTCGCTGATTGCTTTAATCTGCGCCGGACTGAGGTCCTGGTCAAAAATAAGTAATGTTGCGCCTTTGTTCAGGGCATTGATTACCAGTTCTTTTATTTTCCCTTCACCCATGAGATATTTGGGATTAATCTGTTTTGGTCTCTGAATTACCGTATCAAGGACTAAAACATTGCCTGAGTTTGCAAGCTCTTTGAGTTCATCCATGGAATCTTCCTGTTCATATCTTGATATCTTTGAAACGCTGACAAGAATTGCACGCTCCCTTCTGTCCTTTATGTCAAAACCTTTCCTTTGAGACTGTAAACCGGTTTCTATCGAAGAAATCAGGTCATCAAAGTTCTCAAAGGCTGTATCAAGCCTCTGAAAAGGAACAGGACCGGATATTTCATACGTTATTTCTGAGTCAGAAGGCAGGAGATGGGCTAAATAGATATCTTCAGCCTGTCCGTCTTTTAATCCTATGGCTATCAGGGCATCCAGCCTCAGCAGTGAAAGGTCTGTGATATCGTCCTGATTGATCTGTTCATTCTTTAAATGTGTATGTATCAGCCTCAGTCCGCGGAGTAATTTTCTTCCAAGGGGGTGACTCGTGAGTTCCGGAATGAAGATACCTCTTGCGTCCCCTACTATTACATAACTGATGTTTCCGCTTCTGTCTGCAAACACGCCGACCTGGCGTCCGATTACACTTGAACATTCAGCTATGTACTTTGCAAGTTCAGCAGTCAGGATTTTATCTTTTGGTATGCGTCTTCTGTAGATCTTCTCGAGCGATTTGAGTTCGCTTTTTTTGAGACCTGAAATGTTACCGTAAACAGATGGGATAATAACCCCCTTAGCAGTTATCAGGTGTCAGCTTTCGGCTGTCAGTTAAATTTCTTTTTTACTGATTACTGATAACTGTCAACTGATTACTGACTTTAATGTGCTTCTGCCCAGTTTTTGCCAATACCTATATCAACCTTAATAGGAACGGCGAATTCTATCCTGTATGTATGGGATTCCATCTCCTCTTTGATAAGTGTCATGGCTGTTTCTTTCTCTTCTTCGGGCACTTCAAATAAGAGTTCATCATGGACCTGAAGCAGCATTTTTGTTCCCATTTTTTCTTTTTTCAGCCTGTTCCAGATGTTCAGCATTGATAATTTAATTATATCAGAGGCAGAGCCCTGTATGGGAGTGTTTATTGCAAGCCTTTCTCCGAGCATCCGAATATTTTTGTTTTTGCTTCTGAGCTCCGGTATTGCCCGTTTTCTTCTTAAGATAGTTTGTACAAACCCTTTTTCTTCTGTCTCCTTGATGAGTGTTTCTATATAATTTTTAACCCCGATATGCGTTTTAAAATATGTATCTATATATCGCTTTGCCTCATCAGGGGTTATTCCAAGCTCCCGGCTCAGGCCATACGGACTGATTCCGTATATAACACCAAAATTTACTGTTTTTGCCCTGCGCCTCATTTCAGTATTGACATTTTCGGCAGAAACGCCGAATAGCTCAGAAGCGGTTTTTGTATGTATGTCTCCGTCTTTTTTGAATACATCAATCAATTTTTCATCCCGGCTCAGATGGGCCAGTATACGGAGCTCTATCTGTGAGTAGTCTGAGGAAATAAAGAGCTTGCCTTTTTCTGCTGTAAATGCCTCCCTTATCCTTTTCCCCCATTCACCCCTGACAGGGATATTTTGCAGATTGGGATCGGAACTGCTTAACCTTCCCGTGGCTGTTACTGTCTGATTAAAAGATGTATGAATTCTGCCGGTACCCGGATTGACGATTCTGGGCAGGGCGTCAACATATGTGTTTTTAAGTTTTGATAATGTTCTGTGCTCTAAAATCTCTTTTGGCAGTTCATGTTCCAGTGCGAGCTGCTGAAGCACATCAAAATTTGTTGAAAATCCTGTTTTGGTTTTTTTTATTGTCCTGAGCCCGAGCTTCTCAAAGAGTATTCCCTGCAACTGCTTTGGAGAGTTGATGTTAAACTCCTCACCTGCAATAAAGTAAATCCTCTTTTCAAGTCCTTCAAGGTCTCTCTCAAGCTCTTTTGAAAATGCCTTCATCAATGGTAAGTCAATTCTTATACCATTTATTTCCATGTCCGCAAGGACCTCTATCAGGGGCATTTCTATGTCATAAAATAATTCTCCCAGCCCCTGTTTTTTTATTTCCGGTTCAAGGGTGTCTTTCAGCTTCAGCGTTACCAAGGCATCTTCTCCAGAGTATCGTGTTGCATCTTCAACAGGGACATCACGAAAGTCTTTCATCCCTTTGGTGACAACATCGTCGAAAGAAAGTTTCTTGACGGCCAAATGCTCCATGGATACATCTTCGAGATTGTGTTTTGGTTTATTGGGGTTCAGGAGGTACGATGCAAGCATGGTATCAAAGGTGATGCCCTGCAAATGAATTCCCTCATTTTTCAATACGATAAGGTCATACTTTATGTTATGGCCTGTTTTCCTGATTTCCGGATTTTCGAGGATGTTCCTGAACTGTTTGAGGACGTATTCTTTTGATAATTGTTTAGGCGCTCCCTTATAGGTATGGTCAAGAGGAATATAATATGCCTTTTCAGGAACAGTAGAAAAGGATATTCCGACAAGTTCAGCGGTTATGGGAGATGTGCTCGTTGTTTCCGTATCTATTGAGAGTTCGTGTTTTATATTGGCAATTGCTCTCTTAAAGGTGTTTTCATCAAGGATAGTTGTGTATTCTGTTTTATCTTTTCCGGGCTGTCCGGATTTCCCGGGAATCATCTTTAGCAGCCTGCTGAACTCAAACTTGCGAAAAAACTCTGATAATCTTTCCCATTCAGGCTCTTCCGGCTTCAATGCTTTTATTGATATTTCTACAGGGACGTTCATATTAATAGTTGAGAGCATCAGGCTGAGCTTTATGTTCTCTATGTTTTCAGATGTCGCTTTTTTGAGCCTGGGCTTTTTTATCTTCGAATAATTTTCAATCAGGTTATCCAGACTGCCAAATTCTTTTATGAGCCCTACAGCGGTCTTTTCTCCGATACCGGGCACTCCCGGAATATTATCCGAGGCATCTCCCATCAAAGCCATAATCTCAGGAATACGTGCAGGCTTGACCCCGAACCGTTCTTTCACATCTTTTTCTTCGGTTATTTTTTCCTTCATGCTGTCGTATACCTTTATTTTGGGGCTTATGACCTGGCACAAATCCTTATCCCCCGTAACAATATATACATCAAGCCCTTCTTTTTCAGCCTTTCTGGCAATAGTGCCCAGCAGGTCATCGGCCTCATAGCCGGCCAGTTCAATCGTCTTTATTCTGAAGGCATTAATTATCGCCTTAATATAGGGCACCTGCTGTACGAGGTCATCCGGCATACCAGGCCTGTGCGCCTTGTACTCCTTATAGGCAATGTGCCTTTCCGTGGGTTCCGGGGAGTCAAAAACGATTGCAAAATAATCAGGTTTTTTTTCCCTCAGGAGTTTAAGGATCATGTTAGTAAAACCATAGATTGCATTTGTTGGAAACCCCTTAGAGTTGCTGAGCCTTTTTATCGCATAAAATGCCCGGTAGAAATAGGAATTACCATCTATGAGATATATGGTAGGCATGGTGTGTCTGATCTGTTCATCCGGCCTGATGCCGGATTATCCTGGACACCAGCGGTTTCGTGTTATGGTTAAAAAGCATGCCCCGATGGATCCTGGAAAAGTAAGGACCTGCAGAAAAAGCCAATTCAATCACTATTATTAAACGAATATTATTTAGCCCCGATTGGTTCTTTGATAAGTTTATTTTTCAGTCAAACAGTCTCTACTGTTTTCTCTTGATTCCATTTTAATACATTTTCCAAAATATGAACATTTTGCCGTAAATGCTCAGGATTCAAAGAACCAACCATTAAACTGTGCACCCCTGGAACTTTAAATACTTCTTTTATACAATCTGTTAGGTTACTACCATGATTACTCTGCGAAAAATGACCAGAAAGTAAACCTTTTTTAACTAATATTCCCTTATTTAATTTATTAGCACGTTCAATTACTGGATACATTGATTTATCTCTTAGATTATAAGTAACCATTAAAATATCACAACTTTCAAGTGCCTTGATACCGCATTCGACTGTATAAAGAGACATGCCATATGAAAGAATATCCCCTCGTTCTTTAAATCGCGATAAAGTTTCAAGCGCCGGTGTATTCTCTAAAACATATAAATCATTTCTATTGCTATGGACCAATATACATTCTATATAATCAGTTTTTAAACGTTTCAGGCTGCGCTCAACACATAGTTTAATATGTTTTTCTGAAAAATCGTAATATGATAAACCATTTTGGAATTCTTCTCCTGCTTTACTAATGATCACAAAATCCTTCCTATGATTTCCGAGTAGAGATCCCAAGCGCTCTTCGCTATTGCCATAAGCTGGGGCAGTATCTATAACATTAATCCCTAAAGAAAGCGCCACATTTAATAACTCTTCTACTTTGTTATTACTAGGAAGAGGGAAATCCTCACCACATGGGTATTTAACCTTTTTATTTCTACCTATTTTTACAGTTCCAAGTCCTAAAGGACTAACAACAATATTTGTTTGTCCTAATCTGAGATTTTTCATAAATTAAATAAAAAATTATTGTTTTATTTTTTTCCAGTGATTTACAGTTTCCCAAGGGAAATAACCAATTTTTGCTTTTGAAAATGGTAATTTTTCTTTTTTAACTCGTATTATCTTGTGGTCATTAACCCATTCTAATACCTTATTAGCCAAAGCTGGAGCTAATGTCATCTTTATCGGCCAGGTAATTGCAGTATTTCCAAAAGTCAGAATTTCTGGACTACCAGGCAAAGACTTTCCTTTAATATATGGTTCTGCACGATCAATATAAAATGTTGACCATTTAAATGTAGACCAATCAATATTTGGGAATAATCTTTTTAATTTATTATAAGTAAAATCAATAGTTTTTTCATCTGTCATATCTTTCCCTTTTTCTGCGACTAATCCTCCACAATACCAAATATATTTCCCATTTTCTTGTGGGTGTGCAGTAATTGTAATTTGTGGTTTTGGACTTAACCCTATACAATGTGCATATAATTTATAAGGTAAATCACGAATCATTACTTGTTTTAATGGACGTCGCTGTGTTTTTTTGCCTGTTATTCCTAAACTTTTTATAATATTTTCATTATTGATCCCGGTGGCAAATATGTAATATGATGCCTTTAGTTTTATAGTATGCCTGGCATCATAAAGTGTTACGTATTTTATCTGACCGGACTCAAAGAATATATTTTTAATATCAGCCTGATAGATTGCACCGGAAAAAGAATTACCAAGAACCGATATTAATGATTTCATATCAATTACTGCTTCATCCATTCGATATAATTTGCCCACTGCCTGCCTGTTTTTTCTGAATATTTCCGGCCATTTATCCTGGTCTGTTATTGCTTTTACCTTTGTATTTAAATTTTTAGAAGCGATAAACGCTGCAATATTTGCTCCTGTTTTGCGAGGAGACCACATATATTGGCTTTCAGTTAAAACCTTTACACCGCTTAAATCTATTTCTCCTTTACCCTCTATACATGAATGCCATATTTGAGGCATACCTGAAATCAATTCTGCAACTTTTTTACTTAATCCAGACTTCTTTCCTGGGAGAATATATTTCTGCCCTCCATGTATCATTCCTTGAGAAGCTAATGTTTGAGAACAACCTAGTTCATTCTTCTCAATTAAAACACAGTTATATCCTTCACTATAAAGTCGATTTAGTATCCATAACCCAGCGATACCACCACCGAAAATTATCACATCTACCTCGCACATTTGAATTTTCATTTTGATTAATTTCCTTCCAGATAAAGAGTTTAAC
>JAZFSN010000186.1:0-4349 GCA_036446195.1 Thermodesulfovibrionia bacterium
CAAAGGCGTTGTTGCGCAAGACTGAGGGTGAAGAAGTCGTGGTGGTCAGACCCAACGGTACGGACGTCTTTGTGGTGACATCAGTCGGCTATGATTTGCAAAAGTAAGGTCCTGTGTTTCAGGTCAGGAGGCACGGATGGCGAGCAAGATTGTATGTCTGCCCCCGCCACTGGGTCGCGCCCGCACACTGACCTCATTCACCTCAATGCCGGGGCGGCGCATGCGTTTGGCAAAGGCACGCTCGTCACCGGCTGACCATATGGCCAGTACGCCTGCGGGCGCCAGTGCCGCATAGGTTGCATCCAGCCCGTCCCTGGAATAGAGCCAGTTGTTGCCCTTCATGATCAGACCCTCGGGACCATTGTCCACATCCATTAATATTGCAGCGTAGGCCCGGTGCTCCGCCTTGAGAATTTGGGCAACGTCGACCTCACGAACAGTGACACGGGCATCTTTGAGGGGATTACCGGCCAAGCCCGAAAGGGGCCCCAGGTTCCACTGCACCACTTCCGGCAGCAGTTCGGCAACTTCCACCCGAGCCCCGGGCCCGAGCAGCCTCAGTGCCGCAGCAGCAGTATAACCCATGCCCAGCCCTCCGACCAGAATACGGGGACTGGATCGATTGGTGATCTTTGCGCACGCGAGCTCGGCCAAGGCATCTTCTGATCCATGAGTGCGACTGTTCATTAGCTCCCGGCCATTTACTCTGAGCGAGAACTCGCCGCCCCGTTTGTATAAGCAAAGCTTTTCGCCGTTTCCTGGCATTTGTGCGCAGCCAAGTAACTCCCATGGGATCATATCAACACCTCAATTTATAACTATTTTACCTTATATACGGTAATTGGCCGCAGAGAACACGGAGAACTAAGAGATGGAAGTGAAAGGACTTTATCTCTTCATATAATGACTTTTAAGTTTTTTCAGTGACCTCTGTGGTTGAACTGTTTTTTTGTGTCTATATGTTAAAAAGAAAATGCATCACATTGCCATTGGAGCTGCTAAATATATCTATTTAGACTGTACTCCACAGCCTTTATGGCATCAGCGGCAGAACTCGTTATCCCGCCTGTATAGCCTGAACCTTCGCCTATCAGGTACAGGTTTTTTATATTTACTGACTCATATTTTTTACTGCGTTTAGTTCTTACAGGGCAGGAAGTTCTTGTTTCCGCGCCTAATAATATCGCATGATCTGAAATAAATAACGGATAATCCTCTTTCCATTTATTAAATGCCGATATAAGCATTTCGTTTACAAATGAAGGAAAAATTTTATTCATATCAACTGATACGGCCCCCATCTTATACGAATTTTTGTTTAAGTCACCAGAGATACTGCCGCGCAAATAATCCACCAAATTCTGGGCAGGGACCTCCCATTCTCCTCCTCCCGCATTAAAGGCCCTTCGCTCTATATCTTTTTGGAACTCAATACCTGCCAATGGATCGGTTGATCTATAATCATTTGTATGACAGGTCACTACAATCGCTGAATTTGAGAAGGGTGAGGACCTGTTTGAGTAGCTCATACCGTTTACAACCAGCATGCCATTTTCAGATGAAGCATTTATTACCTCACCTCCGGGGCACATGCAGAAGGAATACACACCCCTCCCTTTTTTTCGATCTGGATAGGTGAAAGAATAATTAGCAGCCCCTATGCCGGGGAAGTCCTTATATTTATTGCCATATCTTATAAGATTAATAATATCAGCCGGATGCTCAACTCTAACACCAACAGAAATTGGCTTCTGCTCAATAAAAACACCTTTTTTGTGCATCATCTCAAATGTATCACGCGCAGAATGTCCCAACGCAAGGTAAATAATTGAAGAACGATATTCCATGTTCCCATTTATTACTACGCCTAATGCCTTACCGTCTGATATAAGTATGTCAGTCATTTTTGAGCTATAGTGTATCTCACCGCCTCTTTCAAGGATATAGTTCCTAATATTTTTGACTATTCTGCACAATACGTCTGTTCCCAGATGGGGCTTGCTGATATACCCTATTTCTTCAGGCGCGCCAAATTTTATAAAAGTATCCAGTACCTTGTCTGCATATTGCGAATTCTTTATCCTAGAAAACAGCTTCCCGTCAGAGTATGAACCGGCGCCGCCTTCACCGAACTGGATATTTGATTCAGGGTCCAGCACCCTTTCTTTGATAAATCTTTGAATATCAATGGAACGTTCTTCTATCTTTTTGCCTCTTTCAAATATCAGAGGTTTGATCCCATGATCAATAAGCTCAAGAGCTGCGAACATGCCGGCAGGACCGAAACCTATTATTACAGGCCTATCTTTAATATCTATTGATCTCCTGTCAGCCTTTATTGGTTCAGTGTATACAGCGAAATTTTCCCTGTTATTGAAGCTGTCAGGCGTGCTTATTACTATTGAAATTTCGTAGTAGAACTGGTTTTTGCTGCGGGCGTCAAGTGATTTGCTCAGCATTTTAATGAATTGGAAATTATTTTCGCTAATGTTCAGCTTTTGTGAAGCGGCTTTTAAATATTCATCTATCCCGTCTTTTTCAACGGGTATTCGCAAATTGCTTATTATCAGATCCAAAAGGCACCTCTATAGTTGATACTGTTCAAGCCATTTAAGCCGTTAAAACCGTTTGAACTGTTTGAACATTTGAACTGTTTGAACTTATTTCATTCCCATTCCGCTTTTCTGCCGTCAATTCCTCGAAGGGCATATGATATCTCTGCTATTTGAGGTCTAATGTCAATAGTGGACACAAAATCTATTATGCCGACAGTCTTTTTTCATAGAACAGTTTTTCATAAACAGCTGGCGATAAATATCCCAGTCTCTTCTGCTTCCTCTGTCGATTATAAAAAATCTCTATGTACCCTGTAATATCCTGAATTGCTTCTTGCCTCGTTCTATAATTTCTGTGATGCACAAGTTCCTGTTTCAGTGTTCCCCAAAAACTCTCTATAGGAGCATTGTCATAGCAGTTTCCTTTTCTGCTCATTGATGCTTTCATTCCGAACTGCTTAATTAGTTTCTGATAATCCAGGGAGCAATACTGACTACCTCGATCCGAATGATTAATCAGCCCCTTTGGAGGTCTCTTGGATCCAACTGCCCTGAATAACGACTGACATACTAAAGCTCTGCTCATTCTACTGGACATTGCATAGCCCACTACTTCCCCGGTGCACAAGTCTTTATGTCCTGCAAGATAAAGCCAGCCCTCACCTGTCGGAATATAAGTAATATCCGATACCCAAACCTTATTTGGTTCATTAATCACAAAGTCCTGATCTAATATATTCTCTGCAACCGGTAGATTATGACTGGAGTTTGTCGTTGCCTTGAACTTCTTAACCTGCTTACATCTTATATTAAGCTTTTTGCGAATACGCCTTATACGGCAAACTCCTGCTTTGATTCCATGCTCTGCCATTTCCTTTTGCAGCCGTTCAGGCCCAAATGTTTCCTTTGTTCGCTTGTGCGCTGCCTTGATCTCTATTTCCAGCCTTGCGTCCTCCAATGCACGCTTAGACGGCTTTCTGTTAAGCCATGCATAGTAACTGCTTGATGACACATTGTATATTGACCATAATAACGGCAAAGGATACCCGGATCTCATCTTCTTTATCATAGCGCACCTCAGTCCTAAAACGCCGACATATTGAAAAAAGAAGGGAACAGATAGCGGCAAATGCCAGAAAAACGCTTAAGGAATATAAAGCTGGTCGTGCCAAAATAGGAACCGTAAAGGATTTAAAAAAAGATTTAGAGAATGATTAAACTGGTATGGGGCACCAGCTTTAGAAGAGCTTATAAGAAAGCTTTAAATCCAACCCTGGTCTTGATAAAAAATTCTGGAAATTAATTGACCTCTTTGAAAGAGACCCTTTTCATCCTATGTTAAAAACCCACAAACTTAGCGGTAAACTTAAACTGATTATGGGCATTTGTTGTTGAATACGATTGTAGAGTAGTCTTTGAATTTATGGGAAAAGACAAAGCTGTACTTGTTGATATCGGGACACACGATGAAGTTTACTAATCGGTAAACGGTTACTATTGAACCTCCATAATTGGATTTAATCCTCGAACTTAAAGCTCATTATTAATTTTTGTTTCTTAACTTGCCCACATACCTTTTTGAATCCATTTTAAAATAGTGTAAAATATCCCCATCCCCGTCGCTTTGCTTCGCAAACCGAAGCAGCGGGGAAACATGGGGACAAGTGAGAAATAAGATCAAGCGAAAAGGTGTATTTTATGTATATATTGTCAAATGTAAAAACGGAACGTATTATACAGGCTACTCAAATAACTTAGAAAACCGAATTAAACTACATAATAAAGGAAACGGAG
>JAZFSN010000187.1:0-9132 GCA_036446195.1 Thermodesulfovibrionia bacterium
CTGCACCGGTCAGGCAGGAAGTGTTTGCATACGGTGAAGATGTCTATGACTACGGTACTCTGACAAAAATAGAAAGGGAATGGGTCGAATTAACACAGGGAGCAAACACTCACAGAATACCTTTTATCGATATAAAGGATATATATCCCAAATCATCCAGGGCTAATGCTTTTTCGCCTTCACAATCCCAATTTGCCAGAAGAATTAATGAAAAACAATACGTGCTCAATCAGAAAAAGGTGGAACATGCCCTTAATAACCCTGAGAAAATATTGTCAGATGCAAGGCTTTTCCCTAATATAAAAGATGGGAAACAGGAAGGATTCCGGATATTAGAGGTGAAGCCCGGCGGTATTTATCAAAACCTTGGTCTGAGGAACAGAGATATTCTGCTCAGGATAAACGGGCTTGATCTGTCAACCCCTGAGGCAGCTATGCAGGCAATGTCAGCCCTGAAAGGTATGAACACGATTAATCTTGATATAATAAGAAATGGTTCGAAAATGACTCTGGGTTATCAGATAAGGTAATGCATATGAAATTCGTTATTCGTTATTCGTTATTTGTTATTCGTTATCTGTTACTTGTCACTTGTTACTTGTCACTTGTCACTGTCGTTCATGCTGAAACCGGAAAATCTGATGAAAAAATTTCATTCAACTTTGTTAACGTAGGAATCCCGGCAGTCATTGAATTTGTAAGCAGGATTACAGGTAAAAATTTCATATTCGACGAACGGGTAAAGGGTCAGATTACCATTATAGCGCCGACAAAGCTTACTGTTGATGAATCCTTCAGGCTTTTTACCTCAATCCTTGAGCTTAAAGGGTTCACAATGGTGCCGTCAGGGACAAAGGCATATAAAATCATCCCTTCCGCCCTGGCAAGACAGGCTGGAACCACCTTTACAGACAGGGACATTTCAGTTGACGAGACATTTATAACAAGGCTCTTATCAGTAGAACATATTAACGCCAATGATGCTGTAAGATTCCTTCAGCCGATTATTTCAAGAAACGGGCATATATCTGCCTTTGGACCGGGTAACCTTATCCTAATTGTAGATGCGGCGCTAAATACTGACAAGATTATGTCTATACTTAAAAACATAGACAAACCACCTACTTACCAGGAACCTCTGAGAATAAATGTCTATCCGCTTGAAAATGCAGATGCAACAGAACTTGCAGAGGTTTTACAAGGGATTATTAAAAGCGCTCAGACCACAAAAAGAAAAAGGAGTCCTGGAGTCCCTGTTCCCAGCATGCCTTTTTCCGATGTGCTAATTACACCTGATAAGGCGACAAATTCTCTTATCATCGTATCCTCTCCGGCAAATTACCCGACTATTGCCAGGGTTATAAAGACCCTTGATAAGAGAAGACGCCAGGTATATGTCGAGGCAATGATTATAGAAGCATCTATAGACAAACTTAAAGAGCTTGGATCAAAATGGAGGACATCGGTAAAACACAAAGGAGAACCTGTGACAATAGGAGGATTCGGGACATTGAGCTCAGAGTCATTTCAGAGTATAATTAATGGTCTCATAGGTTTTACCGTTGGCGGCATGGGTAACTTCTTTGAAGTCCCTATTACAACTATTAATTCAGATGGCACATTTTCCACATCAGACCTGACGGTACCGGGCTTTGCAGCGCTTTTCGATTTAAGTGAGTTTCATGGTGCAATAAATATCCTCTCAACGCCTCAGATACTCACTGCTGACAATGAGGAGGCAGAGATTGTAGTTGGCGAGAATGTCCCATTTATATCAAAAAGAGAACGAGACATAACTACCACTAACACAATACTAAGCTCTATTACAAGACAGGATGTAGGAATAACCCTTAGGATTACCCCTCAGATAACAGAAGGCGATTATGTAAAACTCGATTTATATCAGGAAATCTCATCTGTCAAACAGGAATCAGAAAACATAACTATCTCTGTGGGACCCACTACTACAAAACGGGCCACAAAAACCTCTGTTATTGTCAGGGACGGACACACGGTAGTTATCAGCGGTCTCATGCAGGAAACATATGAAGACAGTACGGCTAAAATACCTGTCCTCGGCGATATTCCAATCCTTGGATGGTTTTTTAAACACAAAAGCAGAACAATAAAAAAGACAAATCTTCTTGTATTCATAACTCCCCACATAATCAAAGACTCTGTACAACTTGCAGAGATAACAGACAAAAAAAAGTGGGAATTTGCAAGGAAGGAGAAGCACTATACTGAAGGAGAACTTTTGCTGAAATTCAGGGAAGAGGTTTCCAGTGAAAAGGCCCTGGAGATTCTGTCAAGCAAAGGTGCATCAGTTATAAAATTTATTAAGGGCACCAGGCTCTACTATATAAAACTTAAACATGGACAGGAAGTGGAAGAGGCAGTAAAAGAGTTCTCGTCACTGCCTGAAGTTCTTTACGCAGAACCAAATTATAAAATTAAAATCCAAAAATAAAAGCAGCTATCAGCAATCAGGTCTCAGGGATCAGTTGCTAAAAACCGACCCCTGGCAACTGAACACTAATTTATGGAAACTATAAACAGCATAAAGGATGCCGATATAGAGGCCTCACTGCTTGAAAACCTGCCCCTTTCGTTTGTAAAGGGCAATGTCCTTCTGCCGTTACGCAGGCAGAACGGTGAACTGCTGGCTGCCGTTGCTGATAATCACGGATTTTTTGCCCTGATAGACATCGCAAGGGCTTATAACCTTAAACCACGGGCTCTTCAGGCTCCCAGAGAAGTTATACTTGAAGCCATAAACCGTATTTACAGCAGGACAAGCAGAGTCAATGAGGTAATGGGCGATATAAAAGGCGAAGACCTTTCAATGGTCGCTACCGAGTTTGAGTCACCGAAAGACCTTCTTGAACTAACAGAAGAGGCTCCAATTATCAGGCTGCTTAATGCCCTTTTAATGGAGGCGGTAAAAGAAAGGGCAAGCGATATCCACGTTGAACCTTATGAAGACGAGATTGATGTAAGGTTCCGGGTAGACGGCATACTGAGAAAAGTTTTGAGCCCTCCAAAGATTATTCAGGATGCGCTTATATCAAGGATAAAGATAATCTCAGGCCTTGATATAGCAGAGAAAAGACTGCCGCAGGATGGAAGGATAAGGCTCCTCGTAGGCGGAAAGGACATTGACATAAGGGTATCCATAGTCCCTACCTCCCTGGGCGAAAGGGCAGTCCTCAGATTACTTGACAGAAAGGCAGGGCTGTTAAGCCTTGAGATAGTCGGGCTTGAAGGCTCAACCTTAAACACATTCAGGGATGCACTGTCCAGGCAAAACGGAATAATACTCGTAACCGGACCGACAGGTTCCGGCAAAACCACCACACTTTATGCGTCACTGCTCAAGCTCAATACCGAGGAGAGAAATATAATAACTGTGGAAGACCCCGTGGAATACCAGCTAAAGGGCATTGGTCAGATTCAGGTAAATCCAAAAATAGGGCTTACCTTTGCCACAGGGTTAAGGGCAATTCTCAGGCAGGACCCTGATGTAATGATGGTTGGAGAGATAAGAGACGTAGAAACAGCTGAGATTGCAGTGCATGCCTCACTTACAGGCCACCTGGTTTTAAGTACCCTGCATACAAATGATGCCCCCAGCGCATTAACAAGATTGATTGACATGGGTATAGAGCCCTTTCTCATAGCCTCGTCCCTCATATGTGTTCTTGCTCAGAGACTGGTAAGGACAATCTGTCCCGACTGCAAGGAATCTTACGCGCCGTCCCTTGAGGAATTAACATATCTTGAACCTGCCGTCAAGAGCAAAGGCCCCCCTTCCCTGCTCTATAGGGGCCGCGGCTGCGAAACATGCAAGGGAAAAGGTTATTTAGGAAGAACCGGAATCTTTGAATTTCTTGAAATAAACCCCGGCATAAGATCAATGATTGTAGAACAAAAGGATGCCCAGGCTATAAGGGCAGCGGCAATAGACTCAGGGTTTAAGACACTCCGGCTTGACGGAATAAGCAAAATTCTAAAGGGTGTTACAACAATAGAAGAAGTTTTAAGAGTTATACAAAAAGACAGCGAAATTTGATATTTTCATCAAATGACAAATATCAAATTTAGTTATTATACAGAGTGACATATTTTATTGCGAATAGAGTCTCTTGCATCTGATTTGTCATTCCCGAAGCCTGCCCCAGCAGTCCGTAAGCAGGGGTTTTTTATCGGGAATCCAGTATTCTTTTTCGCCTCGGCGAACCTGCCTACCGCAGGCAGGTCTGACGAGTCTGACAAATTAACTGCTTCTGGATTCCCGCTTAAAGATTGCGGGAATGACGATTTATACGCAATTACTTATAACTCTGTGTATAGTTATTGGCTGTTAGTTGACAGTATAAAAACTAAAAACAAACAACTAAAAACTTTTAGATTATGCCGGTATTCACATATCAGGGATATAAAAACGACGGTTCAGCGGCAAAAGGAACGGTTGAAGCCAATGGACAGAGAGATGCTGTCATAAAAATAAAAGCCATCGGTGTCTTTCCTAAAGAAATTACCGAAGCTGTATTTCTTAAAAAAAAAATATTTTCATGGAAACGCCTTCCTTCCATTCTCCCTGACATAACAAGAAACCTTTCAACTCTGCTTTCTTCCGGTGTCCCCCTGACAGAGGCTGTAGGAACCATAGCCTCTGAACAAAAAGGGCAGTGGAAAAACATATTGATAGATATAAAAGACAGGCTGTCAGCCGGTGCAACTCTTGCCAAGGCAACACAGGCATATCCGTCAATATTCCCTGAATTCTATACAGGGATGGTCTCGGCTGGAGAAAACAGCGGAAGATTAACAGAGGTTCTTTCAAAACTCGCAGATTTTCTTGAGACCCAGAACTCGATTAAAAACAAGGCTCAGACAGCCCTAATATATCCTCTTCTTATGGCAGTTATAAGTGTTATTATCATTTCCTTCCTTTTTGCCTTTGTTGTCCCTAAGATAACAAAAATGTTTGAGTCAACATCAGCGGCACTGCCGTTAATCACTGTTATACTTTTATGGATAAGCACAGCATTTCATAAATTCTGGTGGCTTCTACTGCTTTTGGCATCAGGTGCTTTAGTTTTTTATCAATGGCTCAGAAAGACAAAAAAAGAAATAATTGACTCAATCCTTCTCAAATCTCCATTTGGAATACTGCAGAGCCTTTATATGGCGCGGTTTTCATTAACCATGTCGTATCTGCTCTCAGGAGGGCTCCCGATTCTCAATGTAATGCAAATATCTTCCGGAGCAACCGGCAATACTGTTCTTGAAAAAAGGATCAGAACCGCCCGGAATCTTGTTTCGCAGGGAGCAAGGCTGTCTACAAGCCTTGAGGGGTTTCCGCCGATTTTTTTACAGATGATATCCACGGGTGAGGATTCCGGCAAATTGGCGGAATCCCTGAAAAGAACCGCTCTGTCATATGAGGCAGAATTTGACAGAAAGCTCCAGAGAGCAGTAAGTCTCCTGGAGCCTATTCTCATACTGGTTATGGGATTTATTGTCGCGTTTATAGTAATAGCAATTCTTCTTCCGATACTGGAGCTCAATCAACTGATAAAATGATAACCGAACAGTTCAGAATGTATTTCAATATCATGTATCGTGCATCATGTATCTTACTAAAGGAGGTGCAATAACAGTGAAAATTTCAAAGATAAAAAACCAAAAAACTGTCAACCGTCAACTGTCAACTGTAAACTGTTCATTCGTCGGTTTCACACTCATAGAGATTATGGTGGTTGTCGTTATTATCGGTATTCTCCTTGCCATTGTTGCACCAAGGCTTATTGGCAGAACCGATGATGCCAGAGTAGTCAAAGCAAAAGCTCAGATAAGAAACTTTGAAACAGCCCTCAAACTTTTCAAGATGGATAATGCCTTTTACCCTTCTACCGAACAGGGCCTTGAGTCACTTATTACAGAGCCTGTGTCAGGGAAAATCGCCAGGAATTTTAAAAAGGGCGGTTATCTGGATAAAAAGAAAATAACCCTTGATCCATGGGGTAATCAATACATATATATATCCCCTGGTTTGCAGGACGACTATGACATCATCAGTTACGGAGCAGACGGTCAACCCGGTGGTGAAGAATACGACGCAGATATTACAAACTGGGACATATAATAAGTTTAAAAATTACAAATTTCAAATTACAAATTAAAGAATACGGACTAAAATCCTTGAAGGCTATAGACTATAAAAAAAGAAGGACGAAGGACGAAGGACGAAGGACAAAGAAAAAAACAACTCGTCTCTCATCTCTCATCTCTCATCTCTCGTCTTCAGGTTTTACGCTCATTGAACTAATCGTGGTCATCTTCATCATATCCATTGCAGCGGCCATAATAATACCTTCATTGCCGTTGGCAGAAAGGGGTATGCTAAAAAAAGAATCAAGGCGCATAAGCAGTGCGTTAAGATACGTTTATGACGAGGCAACAGCTAAAAAGCAAACTTATTTATTTAATATTAATCTTGATAATAAATCATGGGGCTTTAAGAGCGAAAAAGAATCCGGAAATTTCGAAATAAGGGGAGATGTAAAAATAAAAGACGTTATAGTCCCTTCACACGGTGAAATTTCAAGAGGTGAACTTACAATAGAATTTGGACCCATGGGACCTGATGAACCAATAATACTGCACCTGAAAAAAGATGAAGCTGAATATACGGTTATCTTTAATCATTTAAGCGGAAGGACTAAAATCCTTGAAGGCTATAGACTATAAAAAAAGAAGGACGAAGGACGAAGGACGAAGGACAAAGAAAAAAACAACTCGTCTCTCATCTCTCATCTCTCATCTCTCGTCTTCAGGTTTTACTCTTCTGGAAATCATGATTGCCCTTGCAATTGCCGGGATAGCTATTATAGCCATTCTTCAGACGGTCAATTATCACGCTGGTGTAGCTTATGAACACACTCTGTATACCAGGATGCTCCTTATGGCAAAAGAGAAAATAGGGGAAACTGAAATATACCTTCAGGATGACAAGGGTGTATTCCCTGAAACAGACATTTCCTATGAGACAATGGTCAGGGAATTTAAAGATTCACAGCAAACCGGAGATGAAGGAATCGTGGAGTTGAAGGTTATTATCAGGGGCCATGACAAAGAAATAGAGCTGAGTGAACTTGTCACGAGGAAATAAAATTAAAATGCACACTGTAAAATCAGAAAATACAAAAATCTGTAATTTGCCCAGCCTCAGGCGGGTCTGCCAAGGCGGACAATTTGAAATTTGTAATTCCCGAAAAAACGGTTTTACCCTCATAGAAGTCCTCTTAAGCCTTGTCCTCTTAACGATTGTACTCGGGGTAGTTTACAGTTCGTTTTTTACGGTGCAGCGCGCCATTGAAAGATTTGACGGCATATCCCTCAAGTACCATGAAGCGAGGACTATACTGGACATTATAAGGCGCGAGATTGACGGGGCAATTCTCAAAAAATCTCAATTGCCAGATTCAGACGTTAATCAAACAGCCTTTGTAATTGAGGACAGAGACACATTCGGAAAGCCCACGTCAAGACTGCGTCTTGCTTCATTTTCTTTCAAAGGCAGCGGATTAAAGGCGATTTCATATTATGTTCAGGAAAAAAATGAAAACCTTGTGCTTATAAAAGAGGAATCATATCCATTTATGCTGTCAGCGAAAAAAAACAGGGCAGACGTATCCCCGGGCAAAGAATACGCCATGGAAATGATTGAAGGAATCGAGGGCTTTACAATCGAGACGCTTTTTAACGATAAATGGATTAAGACATGGGACTCAAAAGAAACAGGCTCTCTTCCTGAAGCTGTGAGGTTCAGCATAGAATTTGATGATAACGGCAAAAAAGTGAAACTTACAGAATATGCCAGACCAAAAATAGGTCGAAAGCTGTGAAAAACAAAACACGGAAAAAACTGTCAAACCCTCGGCCTGAGCTCGGGTCGAAGGCTGGTAACTGTCAACTGTTAATTGTTAGCCAAAGAGGTTCTGCTTTGATAATCACGCTTCTGATCGTTACTATCCTTATAAGCCTTACAGTGGAATTTGCCCATGAGGTTTATATCAGCTCTTCTTCACTGTCAAACTGGAGCAATGCCCAGAAAGCATCACTGATTGCAAAATCAGGGCAAACTTTAAGTACCAGCTATTTAAGGGATATCATAAGTCTGCCCTATTCCTACTCTGATAATATATATTTGCCAGTTGAAAAAGATTTCGGGCCGGATACAATCCTGACAATAAAGATTGAAGATGAAAGTTCAAAATTCAACATCAACAGTATCATTTATCAGAACGGACTTACAAATGATAAAGCCCTGTCATCCTTGAAAAAGCTTTTTGAATATCTTAATATTAACCTGAATCTTGCACTGGCCATTGCAGACTGGATAGACCCCGATCACGAGCCCAGGCTCAGAGACTCGGAACTTAACGCAAAAAATACATACCTGTGGAGTGTTGATGAACTCAGGCTCATAGAGGGAATAGAGAAAGAAACCCTTGAGATAATCAGACCGTTTATAACAGTCCACGGAGAAGGAAGCAACAGGATAAATATCAATACTGCAAAACTGCCTGTGCTTGTAAGCCTGCATGATGACATGACAGAGACCCTTGCTGAAAGGATTATTTATTACAGGGAAAGCACGCCTTTCGAGAATACAGCCCATGTTCAAAGGGTATCAGGGATGGAGACCATCGGGCAGTCGCTTATTGGCAGGATTGATGTTAAAAGCTCAAATTTCAGGGTCATCTCCACAGCAACGGTCAATGAGATAACCCGAATTACTGAAAGTGTTATGGACTCTGCATTAAAGGTCCAGTACTGGAGGGAAGGATAGAATGAAAAATAAAACATCCTTACATTCAGCTTTCCGAAGGGAAGATAAAATGAAAAACGAACTGAAAGTGAGTGAATATAGTAATTATCAACTCCTTACATTCAGCTTTCCGAGGGAAAGCTAAAAATGAAAACAGGTTTTATTGACTGGAGAGAGGGGAAACTCAGCCTGTATGTTTTTGAAAAAAAAGGCCGCCAGTACAATCTTGCGGACACTGCATCTGTAACCTTTGAAGGCGAACTAAATCAGTCTCTCCTATCTTCAATAGTAAA